>SKJK01000141.1 GCA_007121995.1 Desulfobulbaceae bacterium | reverse complement strand
CAGGCCAGAATGCTGGCCGCCCGCTATGATATCTGTCTGAACATTATTTCCAGCGCTGTTGTGGAAGAGGCCCGCTCTTTACTCGAGCAGATCGCCTCGGTCAACTCGTGCTCCCAGGTCATGGATTTCGATATTGTCTTCGAAAGGCCGGAACACCTGCTGGGAAAACTCTATATGGACACGGCAGCAAACGGATTCGACAACGTGCTCTTTGATTTTGACAAATCCGACATCAGACCTGAATTCACCACTCAGTTGAACAGGCTGGGGCAGCTGCTCCGTACACACCCCGAACTGTATGTGGTTCTTTCCGGATTCACCGATTCCATCGGTACCGAAGCCTATAACATCAAACTTTCCCAACGCCGGGCGGAAAGCGTTCGCGCGTACCTGGAGCGGAACTTTGGTATCAGTCGGGATAATATGCTTCTATACTGGTACGGCTATGCCAATCCGGTTGCCTCCAATGACACGGCAGAGGGCCGGCAGCAAAACCGTCGCGTGACCATTGTTCTCCGCGGTAAGAGATAGTTGGAGTTACAAAATAACAAGGGTAATTCAGGGTAAACACATACAAACACAAAGGAGCATGAATGCATATTGCCTTTCACGGAGCGGCCGGTAATGTCACCGGATCCTGTTTTCTCATCGAATGCAGGGGTAAGCGGGTTTTGATCGATTGCGGCCTATACCAGGGTAAACGGGAGCTGGAAGAAGACAACCGCAATGATTTCGGTTTTGATCCGGCAGCCATCGATTACCTGCTTCTGACCCACGCCCATCTTGACCATTGCGGTCGCATCCCCCTGCTGAGCAAGTGGGGTTTCCGAGGCAAGATCATCACCACATCGGCAACCCGTGAATTGGCCAGGCTGGTCATGCTGGATGCAGCACGCATACAGGAAGAGGAAGCCAGGTATCGCAATTACAAGGCAAGCAAAAAGAAAAACCAGGGCGAACCGATTGAGCCCCTCTACGATACTCTCGATGCTCTCAACTGCCTGGATGCCTTCAGCGGTACCGTTGATTTCTCTAAAGCTATTGACCTTTGTCCCGGCATCCGTGCCAGCTTTTTCAACGCCGGTCATATTCTCGGTTCAGCTGGCATTCTCCTGGAACTTGAGGATACCGGCCGACGACGGCGGGTGCTGTTTTCCGGTGATATCGGCTATGACGATCGGGCGCTTCTTCCCGATCCGGCCCCGCCACCCCATGCAGATGCCGTGATCATGGAGACCACCTACGGCAATCGGGAGCATAAGCGACTGGGCCCCTCGCTTGACGAACTGTACCGAGCCATCAATACCACCGTCGCCCGGAGAGGGAATGTGCTTATTCCCAGCTTTGCTCTGGAACGAGCCCAGGAACTCCTTTATTACCTCCGCGAGGGCATCGAAAAAGGTTTGCTGGATCGCAACCTACCGGTTTACCTTGACTCTCCCATGGCCATTTCCGCCACCCAGATCTTCCGCCGCCATCGAGAGTGTTTTGATGAGGAAACCTGGAAGGTCATTGCTTCGGGGCACGACCCATTTGCTCTCCCCGGATTGCACATGGTCCGTGACACCGCCGAATCCATGGCCTTGAAACAGGCCCGCGGCGCGGTTATCATTGCCGGTAGCGGCATGTGCACCGGTGGCAGGATTCGCCATCACCTACGCCACAACCTGTGGCGGCCCGAATCATCGGTCATATTTGTCGGCTATGCCGCAGACGGCACGCTGGGTCGACGAATCATCAACGGCAATGATGAAGTTCGTATTTTCCAGGAAGATGTCGAAGTCAACGCCGAAGTGTACACCATCGGCGGTTTTTCCGCTCACGCCGATCAACAGGAACTGCTCAACTGGCATGCCCGGACCGGAAATCCTGAACAGACATTTCTGGTCCACGGTGAGGAAGTCGCCCGTCAGGCCTTTGCCGCCCTTCTCACCGACACCGAAATCCGATTACCCACCCTGCACCAGAGGTTTACCCTCTAAACCAGAGGTTTTTACCAGGTACAGTCGTCCGTAATCCCCTGTAATGCTACGCTAAAAACAGACAGGAGTGACAGCTCCGCTCATGCCGAGCGCCAGACGCATAATCATCTGAAGTATTGTCAATAGTCTCGTTCTTAGCCGGTACACTGATATACGGTGAGATCGTTTCCCTGCTCATCAGCCGTATGGAGTTGCCTGTACTCTATAATATGGTCCAGGCCCACCAACACGCTCTGATCACAAGGAGAACCAGACATGATCCAGCCAACTCTACCTTTTATTCGTCTCTTTGGAGCCGCTCTGATAGCCGCACTCATTCTCCCGGGTTCGGCAACTTTTGCTCTGGCTGACCCGACCGAAACAGCACGCCTGGATATGGTTGAGACCCAGATTGCGGGCCGTGATATCCGTGACCCTTTGGTGCTGGCGGCCATGCGCAATACTAAACGGCACCTGTTCGTACCGGAAACGCAGCAACGTCATGCCTACGAAGATCGCCCCTTGACCATTGGTCACGGCCAGACCATCTCCCAGCCCTATATCGTTGCTTTGATGACGGAGCTGATTCACCCGCAGGCCGATGCCAAGGTGTTGGAAATCGGCTCCGGATCCGGCTATCAAGCCGCGGTGCTGGCGGAAATCGTGGCCCAGGTCTACACTATCGAGATCATTCCCCCCCTTGCCCAATGGGCTGCAGAGCGCCTCGAACTGGCCGGGTATACCAATGTCAGCGTGCAACACGGCGACGGGTATTACGGCTGGGAGGAACACGCACCATTTGACGCCATCGTGGTAACCGCAGCGGCACCGCACATTCCACCGCCGCTTATTGCCCAACTCAAGGATGGCGGTCGCATGATTATCCCAGTGGGGTCACGATTCCGGACCCAGCAACTGGTGCTGGTGGAAAAGACAGGTGATCGAATCACCACCCGCAATATGCTCCCGGTTCGTTTTGTCCCCTTCACCCGAGCCGGTGATCAGACCGGATATTGACCCTGCCGCCATGACGGCCCTTTCCGTCGCCCTCCTTTCCTTCCTGCTCCTGGCACTACAGATTGTCTGGATGCAGGCGCTTGGCTATGCCCAGGGGCATCATCTCGCCTATGTGGTTCTTGCCATCGCTCTGCTCGGCTTTGGTGCCGGAGGTTCGGTTCTGACCCTGTGGTCCAAACCCGCCAGTCTGAAAAAGCTCTTTGTCCCCTGTCTGCTGCTCTGTGCTCTGGCCACCGCCCTGCTCCCTCAACTGGCCCGCCCCCTGCTTATAGGCCTGGAAGTGAACCTGCTGCATGTGGATCACAGCCAATGGGTGCGCCTGGTGGCACTTGGCGGAATTATGTTTCTCCCCTTCTTCCTTGGTGCTGCTGCTCTCACCGTAGTTTTTTCACTGGGCGCAGCCACCATCGGACCTTTGTATGCCGCCAATCTGGCAGGTTCGGCTGTCGGTGCCGGTGCCTCTCTCAGCCTCCTGCATTTTGCCCTCCCAGAACAGATCATGCCATGGCTGGCCTGGATCGCTCTGCTGGCGGCACTGCCGGCTCGTCCCGGAAAAACAGCATTTTTTCTGACCATGCTGGCAGTGGGGGTGGCCGTAACCTTGTCCCCGCCATTGCCACGGTCACCATACAAAGCACTGAGCTATGCTCTCCAACTACCTGGGGTCGAACGGCAAGGTCCCCTGCCACATCCACTGGGACGGGTCGACATTGCCCAGTCCCCTGCGCAGCGATTTGCTCCGGATCTCAGCCTGCACTACACTGAGAGTGTTCCAGCTCCACCCCACCTGTTCATTGACGGAGAAGCCGCCGGCCACCTGCTCCATTCAGCCGATCCCGCCGCATTAATCCTGGCGGAAACACCCCGCGCCCTGGTTTTTGCCGCTGGCCCGGTTCACAGCCTGCTCTGCCTGGCCCCCGGAGGCACTCCTTACCTCAACCTCGCCGCCGCCCATGGCGCACACACCATTGCTGTCGAACCGCACCCCCGGATCGCTGCCCTCATCAGCCCCTTGATTGATGCGGAGACCACTTTACTCAGACAGACCGATCCCCGTCTGTTTCTGGCCCAGGCCGACCTGCCGGACCTGGACCTGATTCTCTTCCCGGAACGCGGTATGTTCGGAGGCCCCACCGGTCTGCAGACCCTGGGTGAAGACACGCTCTTCACCACGGAAGCGCTCTCCAGCGCCCTGCAGATGCTGACTCCGACCGGTCGCCTGGCTTTCAATGTCTGGCTTGATGAGCCCCTGCGCCATGCACCCCGCCTGGTGCATCTCATTGCCCAATCCCTGCGCGCAACAGGGATAAACGAACCGGCAAATCACCTGACCATTGTTCGTGGATGGGGTTCACTGACCATCCTCGCCGGCCGGCAACCATTTTCCCCGGAAACCCTGGAGGCCGTCACCCTGTTTGCCGAGGTCAAGGGTTTTGACGTGCTCTGGCCGCCTGGACATGGTGAGCACCTGCACGGCAGGCCTGGAGATCCTCTCGAGACAATGCTGGTAGAGCTTCTGAGCGACCATCCGGACTATCTGATCCGTACCTACCCGTTCGACATCCGCGCTCCAACAGATGACCGCCCTTTTTTTCATCAATTTCTCCATCTGGGTCAGTACGATGCAGATCTTGATTTTCTCAGTATAAGCGAACGCGGACCGATTTTCCTCCTGGCCCTGCTGCTGCTCCTGGGTATGGCGGTTGTCCTGCTGGTCTTCGCACCGCTATGGCCCCTGCGCGCTTCCTTGTCCCGAGCCCCATTCACCCTGCTCTTTTTCACTGGTCTCGGGGCTGGGTTCATGATTTTCGAAGTGGCGCTTATCCAGCGCTTCACCCTGCTCTGGGGCAACCCGATCACCAGTGCAGCCCTGGTAATTACGGCACTGCTCTGCGGCATGAGTGTCGGCAGCTGGTACAGTCGCTTGTTACCAGCCCGGCCGATCGTACTCGCGGGCCTTGTCCTCGGCATCGCAGCCCTGCAAATGCTTCTGCCGACGCTTCTGACCCCGATAATCGCTCACCTGCTCACGACCGCAACAATCGTTCGCGTCGGTGTGGGCATGGCCCTGCTGGTCCT
>SKJK01000222.1 GCA_007121995.1 Desulfobulbaceae bacterium | reverse complement strand
TGAGAATCTGGAGGCTGTGCTACCGGCCCTTAGGCATGGACTATATAAGCTCAAGGGTGGTGATGCGGACTGTGGTCGGATGGAATAAAGGTACTTGGTTCCCAGCTACCGGACAGCATACATAAGGGGAGGCAGTCGTTTGTGGAAAGCCGGCGGCTAACAGACGCCGTCGATGACCACCTGCTTGCTACCACCGATCTGGGCGGTAGTTTTTATTTCTCCGATCAGATAAGGCTGCTCACCGTGTCCTCGAAACTGGTGGAGGAGATCCTCGACATGCTGTTCGGATACAATGGCCATCATGCCGATGCCCATGTTAAAGGTCCGAAACATCTCTTCTTTGGAAATTCCTCCTTTTTCGGCCAGATAGGAAAAAACCGGTGCTATGGGCCAGCTGTCTGCGTAGATGTGGGCAACACAACCTTTAGGTAAGATGCGAGGAATATTGTCGATAAAACCACCGCCGGTGATGTGCACCAAGCCATTGATCTTGTTGCGGCGCAGGATATTGACGAGGCTGTCCACATATATCCGGGTTGGCCGCAACAGCTCCTCCCCCAGGCTGCAGCCGAACTCTTCGATAAAATCCTCCACCTTTCTCCCTAATTGGTCAAAAAAGATTTTACGAACAAGTGAATAGCCGTTGGAATGGAGACCCGAAGACGCCAAGCCGATAATTTTGTCCCCGACCCGGATATCACTGCCATCGATAATGGCGTTGCGGTCGCCAATGCCGACGACAAAGCCGGCGAGATCGTAATCACCTGGCTGATAAAGACCAGGCATCTCGGCGGTTTCACCACCGATCAGTGAGCATTGTGCTTGCTTACAGCCAGCAGCGATGCCCCGAACGACATCGGTAGCCACGTCGATATCCAGGGAGCAACTGGCAAAATAATCGAGGAAAAAAAGCGGTTTGGCACCACTGACAACGACATCATTGACGCACATGGCCACCAGGTCAATTCCGATGGTATCGTGTTTATTACACAGTTTGGCCACATTGAGCTTGGTACCGACACCGTCGGTGGAAGCTATCAGCACCGGATTAGACAGATTTTCGTTGCCGATGGCAAAGAGGCCGGAAAATCCTCCCAGGTCAGCGAGGACCCCTCGCCGATGGGTTTCAGCAGCAATGGATTTAATCCGGGAGACAAAAAGATTCCCCTTGTCGATATCGACGCCGGCATCACGGTATTTTGAATTCAATTGGGTCATGGAAGCTCGGAGGGTTGCTGATCCTATCCTGTTTTCAGGAGGTTCGAAGTGCTGAAACGTGAATGTCGACAAGTATTGACACGACAAAATAAACCATCGAATACACCCGCTAAACTACTTTTTTCACCTGAGTATTGTCAATACCTTTATGGAGGATTGCACAGGTTATTGAATTTTGGTATTGCTGGAACATGAAACTGTTTATAACTCTGATCGGTCTTATTCTTATTCTCGAAGGTTTGCCGTATGCGGCCTCACCTGAGGCCATGCAGCGATGGCTCAGGCAGATCTTGGAGATGCCTCCGGAACAATTACGTCGTATTGGTCTGATCGCCATGGCCATCGGTTTTTTTCTCTGTTATCTGGCCCAGAAAAGCGGTCTGTTCGGATAAAAATTCTGTCCGTTTTTGCACCGCATTGGTCCATCATACCTTGGTAAACACAACCTCCCGTTGGGTTGTACCTGAATGGTTTGCCGTGCTCCTCAAATCCAAACGCGGCTGCCCGTAATCCTCTCCCCCCAGGTTGGCAGTCGTGACTGTGCAAAGATTGAGTGTTTGTTCTCACTTATCGCTGAACGATTCTCCTTGAGCGAATATGTTTAAGTCGCGCATGATTGCCTCTGTCATTCGGCAACTTGGTCTGATTTTTTTTGTCCAAAGGTGATTTCTTGGCTGCTTTTTCTTCAATGTCCGGTACTAATCGCCTGATCATCCTTCTTGTACTGTGCGTGACTGGTTGGCTGCTGTTGCAGACGTTTCAGCGTCCTCTGCATGATCCAGGTGCTGTTTCTCGCCCCATCGATGCCCGCGGCGACCTGGCCGCTGACGAATTGAACACTATCGATATTTTTCGCAGTGCCGCTCCTTCGGTTGTGTACATCACCAGTATCGCTGTGCGGCGTAATATTTTCAGCCTGAATGTGTATGAGATCCCCCGGGGTACGGGTTCCGGGTTCGTCTGGGATACAAAGGGCCGAATTGTAACCAACTTCCATGTTATTGCCGACGCCAGCCGGTTGGAAGTGACTCTGGCGGATCGAACCACCTGGAAAGCTGTATTGGTCGGGGCTGCTCCTGATCGGGATCTGGCCGTGTTGCAGATCGCCGCTCCGGCCAGCAAACTTCTTCCTCTGTCCATCGGTGAATCCAGCAATCTATTGGTCGGCCAGAAGGTTTTTGCCATTGGTAACCCATTTGGACTTGATCAGACTCTGACAACCGGAGTGGTCAGCGCGTTGGGGCGGGAAATCACTGCAGCGACCGGGCGAACCATCCACGATGTCATTCAAACTGATGCTGCCATTAATCCTGGCAATTCCGGAGGGCCGCTCTTGGACAGCGCTGGCCGGCTGATTGGAGTCAATACTGCTATTTACAGTCCTTCGGGAGGGAGTGCCGGTATCGGTTTTGCTGTTCCGGTGGCAGAAGTCAATCGGGTGGTACCAAGGATAATTAGTCAGGGAATACTTATTCGTCCCGGATTGGGCGTCACCCTGGCCAATACGAGGTTGACGGAAGAGCTCGGTCTGCAAGGTGCCTTGATCTTGACTGTCGTGCCTGGTTCCTCTGCGGAAAAAGCCGGCTTGCGGGGCACCACCCAAATGCGGGATCGCCTGATATTGGGGGACGTTATTGAGGCGGTGAATGAACGTAAGGTAAGCGATTATAATTCTTTGCGCGACGAGCTGGAACGGTACGAGGTCGGCGATACGGTCCTGCTGACCCTGGTACGCAATGGTGCGACTTTGGAAGTGGCGGTGCAGCTGGAAGCAATGAACTAAAAAACTAAACGTCATAGACACCCCCTCCGGGACGCCTGTGACGCTTAGTGACGGAGCCTGTTTGTCAGAGCAGAGATTGTTTTTTCCGGCGAGATCCACTCCCTGTCAACCGACCGATGAGCCACCCGAGCAACAGGGTGCCGGAACCGGCCAGGAACCATTTAATCGATTGGTTTTTTTGCAACACGCTGTTTTCTATTTGAAGTATCGCATAATCCTTGCGGATTTCTTCAATCTGACGCAAGGTCTCGTTCAGTGGATTTGCCATGCTGAGAATAGCGGCGGGGTCGTTTGTCGCTGTCTGTCCTGTCCCGGTGTCGGGCATTCGCTCAAGTGTTTCACTGGCCGCGATTTCTTGTCGTAGGTGCTCGTTTTCAGCTATCAGGCTTTTGAAGAGGATTTGCAAGTCAAGGGGTACATCTGTCAACTCTGCTGCTGGTTGAATAGTATCAGGAAGAAGTGGTTCCGGGCCGAGCAAGCGGGAGCGCACCCAGCCTTCAGTGCCGTTTTCCAGGCGGATGCGGGTCCACTCCTCTTCATCTTGGATCACCTGTACAGCCTTTCCCATCCAAATTGTGGTGACGATTCCAGCGGTGATGCTTTGCTCCTGATACATGGTGACTTCCAGACTTGGCTTTATATACCTGATTTCCGCCAAAAGGGCTGGAGTTGCGAGGCAGCTGCAAACAAGCAGTAACGCGGTGATGCAAAGGATTTTACGAAGGAGAGGAGGATGAAAAGGAATGGTCATAGCGAAATTTTCCACAGGATAAAGGATGAGAAGTGAAGAGAACGGTGAGCAGTAGTACGGGACAATGTCATATGCCTAAAGCGAGTTGATTTTTTTCTTGCGAATCCGGGCCAGTTCCCGCATGTTGCGGGCTTTGTCGGATTCATCGACGATCTCCCTGCCGATGATTTCTTCGAGAATATCCTCCATACTGATCACGCCGGTGACACTGCCGTATTCATCGACAACTACAAACAGGTGCTGGTAGCGCTCAAAAAAATCGATGAAAATACGGTCCAGCGGTGCTGTTTCAGGGACAAAATGAACCGGCCGCATGATCTGTTGCAATTTGAGATCGTCCTGGCTGATTGCCGCAGCCATCAAAACATCCTGGCTCAAGACAATGCCGGTCACATTGTCCGGTTCACCATCATACACCGGAACGCGACTGTGCATCCGCCATTTTTCCTCCATAACTGCCGCTTCTTTAATGGTTAATGACTGGGAGGCGGAAAAAGTGACCGTTCTTGGGGTCATGGCCTGACGCACTGTTTTTTGACCGAGTTGGAGAATATTGGCAATCACTGTTTCCTGCTCCGCCTCGATCACTCCTGATTTCCTGCTGAGACTGGCGATTATTTTTAATTCTTCCGCTGAAATGTGATGCGGTTTGTGACTGTTGGGTACCAGGTTCGTAACGAACTGCGCCAGTATAATTAACGGTTTGAGCGCTATAATCATCCAGTGCAGCGGCACAACAATGTGTGGAGCCAGTTGTTTGCAAAAATTAACGCCAATGGTTTTGGGGAGGATTTCCGTGAAGAGGAGCACACTCAGAGTGAAAAACAGCGTAAACCAGATCAGGCCCTGCTGACCAAAAAGAGACACCGCAGCGGCTCCAGCCACCGAGGCGCCGATGGTGTGCGCCAGGGTGTTGAGAGTAAGGATGGCGGTGATGGGTTGTTCAATATTTTCTTTAAAGGCTTGCATGCGTTGCGCTTGTCTGGGGTGTGTCTCGGTCATTAACTCGACCTGGGAGGACGACAGCGACAACAGAGCGGCTTCGAAGATGGAGCACATCGTGGAAATTAGCAATGCCGAGCTGACGGCAATGATGAACACGGTCAACAAGGGGGCCTCCGAGTATATATCCTGTTAGTATGATCGTCTCTTTGCAGCGAGGGGTATAACCAATCACGAACACTCATGATTTGTACAGTTTCCAGATCATGCAGCTTTCTTACTCGCACCTGGTGAACAGGTATGTCGCGACCGAACAAAATGGTGTGCCTGTGATCACTTGCAGGGTTTTGTCGATTGAGGTTCCATC
>SKJK01000349.1 GCA_007121995.1 Desulfobulbaceae bacterium | reverse complement strand
CCTCCCTGCGACTCCGGCCTGCGGGACTGATGGTTTGGCGGAGAGGGAACGGGAGCATGTCAGCGAGGCGGTGCAGCTGATCCGCACGTACGCTTTGGATCCGCCTCAATCAACCCGGGGGATGGTCGACGAGCTGCTTCGTGCCTATGCCCGTAGCCTCGACCCCTATTCCGACTATCTCACCAGTCGAGAATACGCTGCTTTTCTCGAGTCCACCAGTGCCGATTATTTCGGCGTGGAGATGGACATCGAGAAAAAGGGCGGTCGGATCTATCTGTTTCCTTTCCAGGGTGGCATTGCCGAAAAAAGCGGCATCCGAAGCGGTGATGAACTCATCGCCGTCAACGGTGCGCCGGTGTTTGGTCAATCGGTTTTTGTGGTCGGATCGCAGATCAGGGGTGCGGAAGGGGTAACCGTACAATTGACTATAAGGTCAGGCCAGGGCATACCCAGGGTACTGACCTTGCGCCGGCAAAGTACAGGCTATGTTTCGGTCCGCTCGAAAATCATGGACCAGGCCCATTATATTCAGGTCACCAGGTTTGCCGGCAACACCAAGGAACAACTGGAAAAGGTCCTGGAGTCGGGGGAGGACAACGGCTTGCCCCTGGTCATCGACCTCCGCGGCAACCAGGGCGGCAGCCTGCGGGTTGCTCGGCAGTGTGCCGATCTTTTCCTGGGGCAGGGCGCGGTGCTGTTTAAAATGCGGTACCGGGACGAAGTTCGAGATATTCTTGCCGAACAGCCAGAAACCATTGCCGCCAGGATCGTATTAATCCAGGACCACAGAACGGCCAGCGCCGCGGAAGCGTTTATCGCTGCGCTACGGGGGAATAAGCGCTCCCTGTCCGTTGGCCGGGTAACGTATGGCAAGGGGCTAACTCAGCGATTTCTACCCCTGAGTGATGGATCGGCCATGCTGGTTACCTATGCGGAAATTCTGACCCCGGATGGTACTGCCTTTCACAATCAGGGTATGGAACCGGATCTGGTGTTGCCAGAGACATGGGCGGATATGGATCTTTTTCAGCAGGCGTCACTGGACCGATTATTTGATTTTCTGCACCAGAAGCCGAATCTTTGAGAACTGCGATGGATACATCAGGTTGTTCATTTCATCGTAAAATCTGCATGGCACAAAGAGGAGAACCAGTATGACATTCCCCAGAAAAACCGGATTACTGAGCGCACTGCTCCTGACCCTGCTCCTGGTTCCGTTTGCCGTCCCGGCGCAGACAGAGACCGGGCGGGAGCCCCTGAAAATCGAAGGCAAGGACACTCTGCCCCTGCGGGTATTGTCACGACCATTTTCCAGTATCTATCAGGGACCCAATGACACCAGCGGCAGGGTACAGGATCATGTGCCCGCTTTTCAGTCTTTTTATGTCTACGACCGTAAGGGATCGATCAGTGATATTGATCCCCGGGGCTGGTATGAGGTTGGGGTCGATACCCGGGGAACTGTGCTCGGGTGGATGCATTCAGATGATGTCTTTGAATGGAAACAGACCATGTGCCTTTCCTATACCCATCCGGAAGGGCGGTATCCGGTGCTGATGTTTGATCGTAAGGAAGATCTGGAACACCTCACCAGGATGCCGGAGCAGGAACGGGTGGACGAGGTGGGACAGTTGTACATCGACATCGCCATGGGGGACATTCCTGCAGATTTCCCCATCGTCACCATCGAACCGAAGCGGGCCATCGACATCAGCAGGGAATTCTATCTTCTGCCGATCCTCGATTTTGATGCCATTGAACTGAACAACCGCGAGGCCAGGATCCTCAAATTGGCAGCCGTAACAGGGGAGGGAGGGGACGCCCGGGAAAGTTCGGACATCAGAAAGAATCCCGACTACCTCAGCAGTGCGGTACGCAGCAGCGGCGAGATCGATGCCGCCACTCTGGAAAAGCTGGCCGTGGATATTGTCTGGGTCATGGATACCACCAATTCCATGATGCCCTATGTTACCCAGACCCTCAAGGTGGTCGAGAAGGCCTCCGCGCGCATCTCCGCCAATACCGACCTTGCCCGGGCGGTTCGTTTTGGATACTTTGCCTATCGGGACTCGCTGGATATCCCGGGCATCGAGTATCTGGTGAAAAATTTTACGCCTGAACTCGAGGAGATCGGACCCTTTGCCGATACTTTGCAAACCGTTGATGTGGCCACTGTCGGTTCCGAGGGGTATCCGGAGGATGTTTTCTCCGGGGTTAAGGCTGCCCTGGAAGAAACCGCCTGGACGCCGGAAGCCATACGAATTGTCATCCTGGTGGGCGATGCCCCTTCCCACCCGGTCGGCCATCGCTGGAATGCAACCGGTCAAAATCAGGCAACCCTGCGCGCCATTGCCAATGACCGCAACGTCACCATCCATGCCATCCATATCAAAGACCCCGAAGCGCTTCGCTATCATGCGTTGACCGAGGAGCAGTTCCAGGCTCTGAGCACCAATAGAGGTGTGGATGGAGGCCCCAATTATTACACCACATCCTCGGAAGACCTGGCCGGATTTGAAGCAATCACGAAAAGTTTAACCGATTCGGTCCTTGGATTCCTCGAGACAATCGTTGCGGAGAAGAACAGAGCGATTCTGGCCGCATCCGCTGAGCAGGACGCGGCTCAACTTGCTGTCGCCCCCGAGACGGCTGCGGATACCGCCTTGGCCCTCCAGCCCCAGGCGCCGGCCAGGCCCATCAATCTCGATCTGCTCGAGACTCCGCCCGCACCTGTGGCAGACGCAACCCTGCCCTCGGCCCAGGCTCTGGCCGATGCGGCCATGAAAGCGGCTTTTGTCCAGTGGATCGGGGCCCAGACCCGGGCTCAGGCGCCACGTGACGTGGTGGCCTGGGTGACCGACAAGGACCTGCTGGCCACGGACATTCAGTCCCTTGAGGTGCGGTTGCTGATCACCAAACAGCAGCTTGATGCCCTGAGGGAAACCCTGCGCACCATCCTGGTGGCCGGACGCACGGGACAGATCAGCGGTGAGGATTTCTTCTCCTCCCTGCAGGCCGCATCCGCAGCCACCGCCCGGGATCCGGATATGATCAGGCAGGCCGGTTCTCTGGCCGAGACCGGGCTGATCCCCGAGTTTCTTGACGGGCTGCCCTACACCAGTCGGATCATGGATATGAACGACGAGTTGTGGAACAGCTGGTCCATTGATGAGCAGGATATGTTTCTTGCTGATCTCGATGCCCGCATCATGGCCTACGAGACCATTCATGACGGCCCGGAAGGCTGGATTCAGCTCAATAAGAGTGACGACCCCAGTGAGTTTGTTTATCCCATAACTCTCGAGCTCCTTCCTTGAGATAATGAGCGAACCTGTCTACAGGCTGAGCGATGTTGAAAAGATCCGGACCAAGGGGGGTGTTTCCTTCACCCTCCGGGTACCGGAACTCACCGTGGTCAAGGGCGCCTTTGTCTCGGTGGTGGGTCCCTCGGGCTGCGGAAAATCGACCCTGCTTGATCTGCTCGCCCTGGTTCTTGATCCGAGCAGCTGGACCTCTTTCACCGTCAGCCTGGCTGGTATCCGGGCTGTGGAGGAGCATGACGTCCCGCACCTTACCGAAAACGAGGCAGCCCGAATCCGGCGGCAGCATATTGGCTATGTTCTCCAGAACGGTGGCCTGCTGCCGTTTCTCAATGTGTTTGAGAACATTCTCATCACCGCACAGCTCAGCGGGCGTCCGGTGAGCTCCCGGGAGGTCCATGCCCTGGCCGAAACCCTGGGTCTGGCTGATCAACTGGCCAAGAAACCGCAGTACCTGTCCGGCGGCCAGCGCCAACGGGTGGCTGTTGCCCGGGCCTTGATTCATCGTCCGACCATTATTCTCGCCGACGAGCCCACCGCGGCCGTTGATTACCCCACGGCCCTGGACATCCGCGATGAACTCAAGCATCTGGCCCACGGCATGGGGGCAGCCGTGGTCATGGTCACCCATGATCAGAGCCTGGTAAGGGGAATCGCCGACTGGGAAGTTCAGTTTGATGTTGTCCGGGAATCGCGCCACCAGACCGTGGCTACGACCCGTTTCAGCAAGGTCGGTGTCATGGCGGCCACCCCGGCGTGATCACCGGGGGGCCAGGCACCGAAAGCACATGGATGACGATCGTCCCCAATACCAGAAACCGGTTGCGTATGGTACAGCAACCTGGTTTCGTTGGGGCCGATCTGGAAGGGGTAACTGCCAAGAACGGACGGAACAAAGAAGGGTATGTTGATTCTTCGCCTCGCTTTTAAAGATCTTCGCCACGATTGGCTCTTGAGTATCTGCCTGGTGCTGGCCATCTCATCGATCATCGCCCCTCTTCTTATCCTGTTCGGGCTCAAATTCGGCACCATCGAGACCCTGCGCAGCCGGTTGATCGAGGATCCAAAGAACAGGGAGATCCGGCCGATAGTGACCCGCTCCTTTCCTCGGGAGTGGTTTGAAAACCTGGAGGAGACCGTTCCCGGCGTCTCCTTTGTCGTGCCCATGACCCGTCAGATATCCACCACCTTGACAGCGATCCATGCCGCCACCGGTGTTCGTGAACAGCTGTCCCTGATGGCTACGGCCGATGGCGACCCGCTGCTCCTGGAAAACGGTGTTGCCATACCGGAGGCCGGTGATTGTGTGCTCACCGAAGCGGCCGCCCGCGGCCTGGAGGCGAGGGTGGGCGAGATGATCGAGTTTGAGACCCGGCGGATTGTCCAGGGTCGAACGGAAATCGGCACCCTGACCCTGCGGGTCGCCGGCATTCTCGAGGAACGGGCCAGTAGCCTTAAAACCGCTTTCGTTGCCCTGGACGTTGTTGAGGCCGTGGAGGACTTCAAAGATGGCAGAGCTGTTCCGGCCTATGGCTGGAGCGGGGAGTTGCCGGTGGCGTATCCGGTTTTTGACGGTGCCCTGGTGCATACCCCCGAGCCTCTCACCCGGCTTGAAGAAGTCATGCTGATCAACAATACCGGATTTGGTCGGGTGGAAAAAATTGAGGGGCCGGCGGCCGGGGAGCGCTTGGGGTATACACCGAACCCGGAATGGTCGCTCTATCTGGTCTCCGTTCTCAACCGGGCCGTGACCGAGGAAAGTCTGCAGGCGGTTCGAGGCCGG
>SKJK01000356.1 GCA_007121995.1 Desulfobulbaceae bacterium | reverse complement strand
GTCCATCCCTGGATGAATGTCGAAGCGGTCCAGGCTCCAGTCCTGCCAACGATTTTCGCTTGCCTGTCCTCCTCCGGGCAGACGATTGTGCAGACGCTGCAGCCACGACAGCTTTCTTGGGTCAAAAGTGCGGGTATGATGATGGTTGATCATCTGCGCGGTGACGGGGATGAGTTTGCCCGGTTCTTCCCTATGGATCCGCAGCACCTTGTCGCGGACCCGCGGCGCAACGGTGTCCAGGGCAACAAGTCCCATGCCGTACTGCAGTTGCGATTGGCCGGTGGATCCGGAACCAATGCGACTCCCCAGGTAGCGTTTATTATAACAATTGTGAAAAGATTCAATATTGAGAAGGATGTCGAGCAGAACCGCCTTGCGCTGGTTCATCTGCTCCATCTCCGGTTCGATCGTGGACCGGGCTTCTCCTTCGCTTTCCTGGTACTGTTTCTCCACCGTCTGCCGGGTCTGTTCGAAATCCCAGATGATCGAACGAATCGCTCGTTTGAGGGCAATGGCGTTATCCTCGTTGAGAGCCCGCTGCAGGGAGTTGATTTGTTGGTAATTACGTACCGGACTGATAATGTCCACAGCGTCGCCGGCAAACATGCTCTCTTTGAGAGCTGCCTGCGCGGTCATGCCGTGGGCAAAATCCTTCAGGTTGAAAGCTTCGATATGAGTGATCCGTCCCTGGCAGATATAGAGGAGTTCCAGGGTATCCTGGATGGTGAGATTGCTGAGATTGAGGGTGAAGCGGGAACTTGAATGCAAACCTGTCAGGCGGTTGAGCAGTTCTGGGGGGGACAGACACATCAAAGGCGGTAGCTCAGTATCCTGAGGCACAAAAGGGTTGTGCAGATTGGGATTGCGAGAAGGGTGGAGAAAACGGTTGATGAGCATTTCCTGGGGGAACTGCTCCATTTTAGCGGCAAAAGCGGTTTGTAAGGCCTTGAGTTCCGCCTGATCGGCACCTTGTTCTTCTCGCATCCGCTTGATTTTCGCCTCGTGAAGCGTTCGATACCTGTTCTGGATAAAGGTGGCCAGATGCAGGAGCGAGGGCTGCCCGCTGCCGACAAAACGGATAAAGTCGTGCTGGTCGAGCTGGTCACCTGACAGGGCAAGTTCGGCATCCAGCTCCGTGCGATGGCAGGTGTTGAACTCCTTGAGGACGTCGAACACATATTGTTGCTGGTAGCTCGATATCTGACGTCCCTGGGCCATGATCTCTTCGACCCCTGGTTTGCTGAGGAACTGAAGCAGGTTGTGGTTGTCGAAAAATCCTTCCAGTTCCCAGATGATCCGGACAAATTTGTGGCGAAATTGAGAGGGAATTTCGATACCGATGCGGACATGTATGCCGAGAATACTTCCTGCTTCCAACAGTTCTTCGGCCACTTCCCGGTCAATATGGTTGTAGTACACCACTGTCAGTTTACGGATACCTTTGATCCAGGCATCCATGAGCAGGTGAGTTGGAGATTTCCTCCCTTTGGTGTTGGCATCGTGGACATGATCGTCAAAGGCGAATTGATTCCACTCCTCAGGCATCTCCAGGAGATGATATTTTTCCAGTTCTGCCCGGACTAAACGAGGTTTGCCGGTGGAGACCATGCGAAAATCATGGGCGAGCTGCAACTGTTTCAGCTCGTCTCCTTCGTGGCGGACCAGTTCTTTCATGATCTGCACCAGCACCCGGGCCGTGTTTCTGGCGAAAAAAGTCCTGGCGGAACTGACCACCTCGTCGTGGAGGCAGCGCAGGGCAATAATGCGGTCTTTGGCTTTCCCCGCTTCCAGGGAACCCAGCAGACGGGCGTTGGCATAGGCGATCCGCAGGCCGCTTGGTGCGGCCATCTCCTTGATGCCGTGGGGGTGCATGTGCGGCGCCATCAGGGTGCTCAGGGACTGCGCCCCGGCATCCCGTTTAAGAATGTCGTTGACAATGCCCAGGAGTTTATAATCGTTTTCATCGAAAAAGAGCCGTGAAGGCCTGTGGTTCATGGAAAAAACTCCTAATCAACCGGAGGATCGTCTTGCCGGTCACAGCGGTTTTGATGTGGGGTATAAAGCCCGTGCAAAGATGGGATGCCTTTGATCGCTTACGGTTAAAATATACTTTATCGGACGGTTACCGGCAATGAAGATGGCGTGCGGACCAACGCCCCGAAGGGAGGCAAGTACCGATGTATTGAAACAAACCGTCGCGCGTATAGCTTTATGACAGCAAAAAATATCCACAACCAGAGCCAGGTTGGTACGGATTCAGCGAATTTTTGTCAAGGAACACTTGATGTCGCCACAACAGCGCTGTTATGCAGATTCAGTGGCGAGACGATTGACCTGGGTCATGGTTTCGTCCAGGTCAATGGTGCGTAGCTGCCGTTCGTGGACCACCAGGCGGCCGTTGACGATGACGGTGCGGACAGCTGCGGCACAGCCGCTGTACACAAGCAGATCACCGCTGTACAAGGGGCGCAGGTTCGGACGACTGGTATCGAGCAGGATGATATCAGCGGGACTGCCCGGGGCCAGCAGGCCGGAGCCCGGATGCAGGCCGATGACGTCGGCGGTACCGCGGAGGGCAAGGTCGAGGATGCGGTGGGCCGGGACCGCCACCGGATCGGAAGGAAGGACTTTGTACATTTTGGCGGCAAGGTCCATTTCCCGAAACAGGTCGAGGCTGTTGTTTGAGGCCGCTCCATCGGTGCCCAGGCCCACCCGGATGTTTCCGGCCAGCATGGATGGAAGCGGTGCCCGGCCGGAGGCCAGTTTGAGATGGCTTTGCGGGCAGATGATCACCCCTGCCTCTCTCCGCGAGAGGATATCGAGGTCCTCTGCATCCGCCCACACACAGTGGACGCAGACAGTGTCCCGATCGAGCAGTCCCAGGGCATCGAGATGGCGGATCGGGGTGGCGGCCAGGGGTTCGCTGATTTGCTTGACCTCATTGCCTGTTTCAGCGACATGGATGAAAAGCGGGACCCGGTATCGGCGGGCCAGTTCCTTGGCCCGGGTCAGGGTGCGGTTGGAGCAGGTATAAGGAGAATGGGCGAAAAGAGCCGGCTTGATCAGGGCATGTCGTCCGTGCCAGTGGTGCAGGAATGCTTCGCCCGCGGAGATATTTTCGTTGGGATCAGCCACACCGGGGGCGGGGAAATCAATGATTCCCTGGGCGGCCACGCAGCGCAGTCCGACGTCGACACAGGCACGGGCGACGTCGGTCTCGAAAAAATAGCCGTCGGCCACGCAGGTGATTCCGGCCAGCAGCATCTCGGCAGCAGCCAGTTTGGTGCACAGATAGACCATGGCGGGGTTGACCCGCTGCGCCTCGGCGGGGAAAATGTGGTCCTGCAGCCAGGAGGACAGGGTGAGGTCATCGGCCATCCCCCGGAACAGGGTCATGGGGGCATGGCAATGACCGTTGACCAGACCGGGCAGAACCAGTTGTCCCTGTCCGTCCAGGGTTGTCCCCGTGTCGACCTGCGGGCACTGGTTCATCGGTCCGATGGCGGTGATCTCGCCGCCGGTGATGGCGATAAAGCCGCTGACAATGGGGCCCTGCATTTCCGGATAGGGCAGCAGGGCGCAATTGGTGATGAGCAGGTCGATTTTCATAACTGCTTGCACAAGAAGGTGGCGATAGTGTATCACAGGTGGACCGTCAGCGAGGCGCACTGTACCCGAAATGTGATAATGAGCCAAGAGGGCGGTATGAAATGTTCCCGTGCGTGGTGATGCATGAACGGCTGAGCAAACCGACCGGCAGATGGAGGAAGCAATGAACAGGGCGGATGGAAAAAATATTTTTGTTTCCCAGTTGACCGCCGGGCAGCAGGTTGAAGAGGTCTTTCTTGTGGCCAGGAAAGTGCTGGCCGAGACCAAGGCCGGCAAACCGTACCTGGCCCTGGGGCTTATGGACAAAACCGGCGAAATTGAAGCCAGGGTGTGGGACAATGCTCTCCAGTATGATTCTCTGTGCGAAGAAGGCGCCTTTGTCCGCGTCCAGGCAGTGGCCAGACCATTCCGTGATCAGTTGCAACTTGGGGTGAACGGACTGCAGCCGATAGCGGAAAACCAGATCAATCCCGGTGATTTCATGCCCACAAGCCGGCGATCCGCAGCGGAGATGGCCGGCGAACTGACGGCCGTTATCAAAGGGATCAACGATGCGGCGATCAGGGCCCTGCTCCAGGAAATTTTCCAGGGGGACACCCTTGACCGGTTTCAACGGGCTCCGGCGGCCAAGCGACTGCATCATGCCTATCTCGGCGGCCTGATGGAGCACACCTTGTCAGTGGTCGTCATGGCCGAACAGTGCGCCCGGCATTATCCGTTTCTGGATCGGGATCTGCTCCTTGCCGGAGCCTTACTCCATGATCTGGCCAAAATCGAAGAATTTGAATATGCCCGGCCACCCTTCAACTATACCGACCGCGGTCGCCTGGTCGGTCATCTTGTACTCGGGGCGGAGCTGGTGCGCAGGGCGGCGGACAAGGTGCCTGCCATCAAAAGTGATCAGGTGGATCAATTGGTGCATATCATTCTCAGCCATCACGGCCAACTCGCCTATGGCTCGCCGGTGCTGCCGATGACTCCTGAGGCCATTTTGCTGCACCATCTCGACGATATGGACGCCAAAATGAGTTCTCTGGACGAGTTGCGGCGCAAAATGACCGGCAGCGGCTGTCAATGGACCGAGTATCAACGGCACCTGGAGCGTTCTCTGTATCTGCGGGGCGAGGAGCACAGCGATGAAGGCACGGCAGAGGAGGAGATCGCTCCAGACCCGGGGCGGGCAGCCGGACGATCATCGGTGCGGGAATCAATACCAACCGGGCCACCGGTGCGGCAGCGGACCTTGTTCTGAGCCATGCCGTTTACAGAGATTCTTGGCCAGGTCAAGGCCCAGACCCTGTTGAGCCGGGCTCTGACCGGCGGTCGTTTGGCCCATGCCTATCTTTTTGCCGGTCCGGACGGGGTAGGGAAGACCACCACCGCCCTGGACCTGGCTGCGGTGCTGTTGTGCCGGCATCCCCATGCCGGTGAAGCCTGTGGCTCCTGCCCGGGCTGCACCAAATTCCGTTCCGGTAACCATCCGGATTTCATGCGCATCCGTCCCGATGGCG
>SKJK01000151.1 GCA_007121995.1 Desulfobulbaceae bacterium | reverse complement strand
TATAGCTGATGGCCCGGTGATTCTCAGGGCCAGCCAGGAAAGTCTTCGTCATGGTACCCACGTTGAGGATTGCATTCGTTTCGGGGAAGAGATGGCAATGGAATTCCCTGAGGTCTGTTTTCTTTTTATGACCTATTACAACATTGTTTATAAATATGGGGAGCAAGCTTTCCTTCGCCGCACCCGTGACATCGGTTTTCGTGGTACCATTATTCCGGATCTGCCGCCAGAGGAAGGGCAAGCTTACCTGGAAACCAGCAAGAAACTGGGGTTGGCACCGATCCTTTTTTTCACTCCGACATCCAGTGACAAGCGAATGCAAGAGGTGGCAGGGCAGGGCCAGGGGTTCATTTACTGTGTCGCCAGGCGAGGGGTGACAGGCGGTCAGACCGCTTTTGACAGCAGCCTCGATCAGTATCTGAAGCGTTGCCGGCGGGCAACGGATCTGCCTTTGGCGGTTGGATTTGGTATCAGCAATCGGGAGGATGTGGCTTTGCTCACTGGAAAAGCCGATGTGGCGGTCATCGGCACTGCGACCATCAAACTGGTGGATCGGGAAGGCGCTGATGCGGCCGGCCCTTTTGTTGCAGGGTTGCTCGCTTCGGGCTGATTATTCGTAAATGTTCACCGGGTGCAAGTACAAAACGGCATGACCTGAAACTGGAGCCGTTCACCAGCAGAAAAGAACTTCAGGCCGGGTATCACTCATCACAGCAACCACACAGCATATCATGACGACAAACACCAACATGAACCTTGAAACGGCCGCTGTTCTCTGGGACTTGCACCCTCTGTATTCAGCGCCAGATGCACCTGAGATACAACGAGATATGGCCCGCTGTCTGGAGTCGGCTGAAAACCTGGCTGCCGAGATCAGCAAACAGGTCGCTCATCTTGATACTGTTGCCATTGCCCAGACGGTCGAACGTCTAGAAATCATGGATTCTCTTGTCGCCCGTCTTGGTACCTATGCTTTTTTGCATTTCGTCACGCAAACAGGTAACGCTGCCGCCTCGGCACTGCTGCAGCAGGTTGAGGAATTGGAGGCCAGGGTTGGCAGGCTGACCATTTTTTTTCGGCTGGAATGGAACCGGCTTGACGAGGAAGTGGTGACCCGGCACCTGGAACACCCCGCGCTGCGCCCTTACAGTCATTATCTCCGAACCTTGCGTCAGTTCGCCTCACATCAACTTGGCACCGCTGAAGAAGAATTGCTTCAGGAATTGCGGCCTGTCGGCCGCAGCGCCTGGAATCTGCTTTTTGAGAAACTGTTTGGGCAGATGCGATTCGGCACCAAGGGGCGCACCGAGGAGGAGGTGTTGAGTGATTTGTATCACAGCGATCGTGCCATCCGAAAAAATAGTGCTGCTGAATTGACGGATGGGTTACAAAGCAATCTGCATATCCTTACCCATATTTTTAATACCCTGGCAGCGGAGAAGGCCATCGACGATCGGTTACGTCACTATCCGGCATGGGATTCCGCCATCAACCTGGCCAATGAATTGGCACCCCGGACAGTCGAGACGCTGGTGGAAACAGTCATTTCCAGCTACCCCCTGGTGCATCGATACTATGAGGTGAAAAAACAACTGCTCGGGTATGGGGAATTGTTTGATTACGACCGTTACGCACCGATTCCTGGGGGCGATGTGGCACTGGTACCCTGGGGGCACTGTCGGGATCTGGTACTTGAGGCCTTTGCCGACTTCGCTCCGGAAATGGCGACCATTGCCGAAAGATTTTTCGTTGCCAATCGAATTCATGCTCCTATTATGCACGGTAAACGGGGCGGCGCCTTTGCCCACCCCTGTGTTCCCGATGTCCATCCATATGTTCTTGTCAATTATGCCGGTACCCCGCGTGATGTCGCTACAGTAGCTCATGAGCTTGGTCATGGTGTGCACCAGGTTCTGGCTGCCGAACAGGGATTCTACAATAGTGACACGCCGCTGGTATTGGCCGAGACAGCGTCAGTCTTTGCCGAGTTACTGGTGTTTAAGTACCAGATTCGCGAAATGAAGGAACCTGAGGCCCGCCGGGTTTTTATTTGTCAGAAACTGGAATCGATATTTGCCACTGTCTTTCGCCAGGTGGCGATGAATCGTTTTGAAGCGTTAATGCACAACGGTCGGCGGGAGAGGGGGGAACTGTCTGCAGAGCAACTCTCGGCTTTCTGGCGTGCCACCCAGCAACCGATGTTTGGTGAATCGGTCACGCTTACGGAGCAGTATGGGATCTGGTGGTCCTATATCCCCCATTTTCTCGGGACACCAGGATATGTCTATTCCTATGCTTTTGGCGAGTTACTGGTTTTGGCCCTTTATGGGCGCTACCAAAAAGAAGGAAAAGATTTTGTTGACCGGTATTGGCAATTATTGCGATCCGGTGGCAGTGGGTCTCCGTATGAGTTGCTGCATCCTTTGGGAATCGAACTTGATGATGCAGCGTTTTGGTCGGAAGGTCTCAACGTCATTGAACAGATGCTGATTGAGATCGAGAAGTAGTTGACCAATATCAGCAGCAGGTGGCGAAAATCGAGGCAGCTTGCAGAGGTAACGCTTGTACATGGGCCCGCATCATTCATTGATGCGGGCCCAATGCATTATTACCTGCGTTGATGGATGGGGAGCAATAATCTAGGATTGTGTTTGATGCGGATTTTTTGGAGGATGTAAACAATAATAAAAAGAGCGATGGCAACACCGTCGATCATGATAATGGGCACATCAATGTTGGTAAGTCCAAAGACTATTTTGGGGAACAAGAGTAAAATGGCACCGACAGCGCCAATACACCATTCCAGAATATTGGTTGGGCAGAGAAAATATCCCATGGATAAAGCAGAAAAAATGATGGTGCCCAAGAAAATCGTCACAAAGGCCGTGGCAATCTCAACTCCGCTTCCGGCTAAAAGGAGAGCCGGCGTATAGGCGAACAGCAGAGGACCAAGAAAGATCATTTTGGAGAAATTGAAGGCGGTCCAACCTGTCTTCCACGGATCGGATCCGGCAATTGCCGCGGCGGCATATGCCGCGACACAGACCGGTGGGGAGATATTGGAGGTTTGGCTGAACCAATACACAACCATATGAGAAGCCAGAAGTGTCCACACAGCTGCCTGCGGGAGGGCCATTTCCAGATCAGTATAACTCATGCCGAAGTGATGATGTGCCAGCATGGCACTCATGGCGGGTACGGCGAGAACGGCGACAATGAGATAGGAAGCAGTGACCGGAACGCCCATGCCCAGGAGCAGGGCCGCAATTCCGATCAGCAGGATAGCGAGTGGAAGGTTCCCACCGGAAAGGCTGAAAATAATTTCGGAAAAGCGCAGCCCAATACCGGTTAAAGCGATGACCCCAACGATGATACCAATAACTCCCACTGTAGCGCCGATGACCAGCGTGTTTCGCGCACCTTCCTGGAGCGCTTCAAAAATCTGGCGAAAGCCCATTCTGTATTCGGTGGTCAGCCAACTTACAGCGATACAGGAAAGTGTTGCCATCACCGCTGCATATCCTGGTGAGTAACCGATGAGCATCATTGTCACTATAATAACCAAGGGGAGCGACATGAACCATTCTTTTTTCAGAATCTCCATTGCTCGTGGACCTGTTTTATTGTCTCCTGATCCAACCAGTCCGTACCGTTTGGCTTCAAAATGGACCATAACATAGACTGCAAGAAAATAAAGCAGGGCGGGAAATATGGCCATTTTCATGATATCGACATAAGGAGTCCCCGTCATCTCTGCCATGAGGAATCCACCGGCCCCCATAATGGGCGGCATAAACATCCCTCCTGTGGAGGCGGCTGGTTCGATGGCACCGGCCACATGGGGCCTGAATCCTGCCTTTTTCATGAGAGGTATGGTAAAGGCTCCGGTGGACACGGTATTTGCAATAGCGCTGCCGGAAACAGAGCCGAAAAAACCGGAGGCAACCACGGAAACTTTGGCTGGACCTCCTGTAGATTTGCCCACTAAGGCCAGCGGCAAGTCGAGGAAAAATTTACCGGCCCCGGATTTTTTGAGAAAGGCTCCGAAAAAGATGAAGAGAATGACATAGGTGACCAGGACATCGGCCATGATACCAAAAACGCCTTCCTGTTTGAGGAATACGTGATTGACGATGCGCTCAAGAGAGAAACCTCGGTGTGCAATAATATCGGGCATGTACGGGCCAAAGTAACAATAGCCGATGAATACCATGCCGACTAGGGTCAACGAAGTTCCAAGCACGCGACGGCACACTTCCAGAGAAACAATGATGCCAACCAGGCTGACGTAAAAGTCCATGGGGGTTTCGTTCCCCATGCGATAATTCAGGGATTCAAATTCCAGGATCCAGTATCCGACGACAAAAGCGGAAACAAGAGCAAGTGTTATGTCCAGCACCGAGGGGCGGTGACTTGGAGAGCCACGCCACATCGGATAGGTAAGAAAAACGAGAACATAGGTGATAAACACATAGATTCCGCGATGATATTGCGAAGAAACAGGTTGAAAACCGGCATTATACAGGTAGAAAAGGACCATGCCGACGCCCAGGGCGGAGGTCAGATAGTACCAGATTCCTGTCATCTGCCGCCCTGATTTGGCGTCACGTTGGATGATTTCTTGCAATTTGTCCGGATTGGCAGCGTTTTTTAACGCCTGTTCTTCCTCTGATATTTCGTTCGTGTTCCGATCCTGGGTCATTGGTATCCTTTGGCCTGCGGAAAGAACAGAGGGCTCTTACCGCCAGAGAATGTTGAGGTGAGATATGCTGGCTTATCCGATAGGTTTTAGTCCGTTCGCGATCAATGAATTGTGCACCCTGGACCTAAAGAACAGGTCCAGGGTGCAGGATGTGCAATACTGTTGCTGTTAATCAGTGTTTCGGTGATTAATCAATTGGTTGGAGATGCTCAGGAACCTCGATTCCCTGCTCAACCCAGAATTTATAAGCACCCTTGTGCAGCGGGCGTGATGCACCTTGGAAATTGTTTTCCAGTGAGGTGGCTCGGGCAGCATTGTGGGCCTGACGCAAACTGACAAGGCCTTCTTCTGACCAGATTGCCTTGGTGATCTCGTACACCAGGTCTTCTGAGACATCAGCGCGAGTGATTAAAAGAGTACTAT
>SKJK01000260.1 GCA_007121995.1 Desulfobulbaceae bacterium | reverse complement strand
CTTGCGGTATGTGTCCTCTGTGCATCACTCACGTTCGCCTTCCACACCCTGTTCAGCTTCCCCAGTGGAAGCGGCAGGATCTTCGCCATATTGCCGTCCATCCAGATCAGGACTCTCGCCCTTTTCGTCCAGCAGCGAATCCTCAGCACTAGTATCGTCCTGTACAACGCCCGGCGCCTCGATCAGGCCGGCCTTCTGACGTAGCTTCTCAGCTTTTTCCTGATCAATTCTGACGTGGAGAACAATTTCATCAACATCCATGGCCGCCAGCACTGACGGAGAAGTGATACCAGCAGCAAAAAGACGATCAGCAAGCCCTTCGTCAACCCCATCGATGGCGATTAAGCTGGAATATCCAGCTGTTTCAAGATTGCTGTAGCGCTGCTCACTCTTCACGTCGATTTTCCAGCCAAGCAGACGGGACGCCAATCGGACATTTTGACCTTGCCGACCTATGGCCAGGGAAAGCTGATCATCCGGGACGATTACCTGCAGCGTTTTTCGGTCATCATCAACAATGACCATGGATGCCTCCGCCGGAGCCAGTGCGTTGCAGACATATTTGGCTGGATCTGGACTCCAGGGGACAATATCAATCCGCTCGCCTTGCAATTCTTGCACCACATTCTGGACCCTGGACCCCTTGAGACCGACGCAGGCGCCGACTGGATCTACGTCGGATTCGATGGAGGAAACGGCTATCTTGGCCCGGAAGCCCGGCTCTCGACTTACTCCCAGTATTTTCACGATCCCTTCAGCTATTTCAGGAACTTCCATTTCAAACAGTTTTTCGAGAAACTCGTTGCAGGTTCGACTGAGAATAAGCTGCGAATCACGAAACCGGCCATCTCGGGCGTCACGGCGTACTTCCAACAGGTAGGCACGGATCCTGTCCCCTTGTTTATAGGACCGTTTCGGGATCTGTCCATCCCTGGGAAGCAGCGCATCAGTGCGGCCGAGGTTGATGATCATGTCTCCTCGCTCAAAACGCTGCACGATACCATTGACAATGCTTCCTTCCCGATCGCGAAACATCTCATAGATAACGTCACGTTCGGCATCGCGCATACGGTGAATGATGACCTGTTTGGCTGACTGGGCTGCGATACGGCCCAGATCGGCAATTGTGTCCATCTTCTCCCCCAAATCGTCATCTAACTCGACCTCAGGGTCAAGACGCCGCGCCTCTTCCAGTGATATCTCCGTTTCCTCGTCAAAAACTTCGTCCACCACGGTACGATACTGGAACACCTCGACTTCGCCCAGTTCATCGTTGAACTGAACCTCAATCTCTCTTCGAGTTCCATATTTTTTTCGTACAGCTGAACGAACGGCCTCTTCAATGGCATCAATCAGCAAGGTGCGATCAATGCCTTTATCTCTGCAGATCTGATCGATGATCCGTTTCAGATTTTCTGTTCCTACCATGAGCCTACTCCATCCTCAGGCTATCATTTCCGGTGTTTTCGCGGCATGGGGGCAAGGTTTGCCCGGCTGACGCCGGGCCCATTGCCTGCGTCCACAGTGCCTTCAAGGGACAAGCGTGCCTTCGATATATTTTCCTGCTCCAGAAAAACTATCCCGGTCTCCATCTCCAAAGCCACTGCATCGCCCTCAATACCACGCAACATACCGGTCAGCACCCGTTGACCACCCAGAGGGTTGTGTAATTTAATCCGAACCGGGCGATCGACAAAGCGGAGAAAATCTTCCTTTTTTTTCAAGGGTCGTTCCAGCCCCGGAGAAGAAACCTCCAGGTGAAAGGGATGATCAATAAGATTTTCAACCTCGAGATACGCACTGATCTCGCGACTCACTGCGGCACAGTCGTCAATGGTTATACCTCCGTCTTTGTCGAGATAAAACCTGAGAACCCAGCCGTGGCCTTCACGTCGGTATTGAATATCCACCAGTTCCACGGCCATTTCGGCCAGCATGGGTTCGACAAAGCGCTGAATGGTTGTTATCAATGCATCAGTAGTTGCTTCCAAGTATTCGTATCCACTTCTATTTTTCCGTCCATCCAGGTTCAGCCTGCATAACCAGCAACCGGCATGGACAGTCTACGGAAAAGGCAATAAAAAAAGCGGGCAGAGCCCACTTTCACGTGCACCGGAGGCCGGGCGCTGTCGGCTTGACAGTTCCCCTTCCCCTCTCGGTATGGAGCGGGCAACGGGGTTCGAACCCGCGACCCCAAGCTTGGGAAGCTTGTGCTCTGCCAACTGAGCTATACCCGCCCGAAAGATCCCTAGCGAAAAGACCAATATATTGCACTAACAGTCAATTGTCAAGCAACAACAAACCGATGCTCCGTGTTTTTTCCGCAGACAAGGTCAAGGGGAAACCGTGGGAATTCTTTACAGGCGCGGCGGTTCGTGTATAATTCCGCCATGGATATAATCACCGCACATATTGGTGCCGATTTTGACAGCCTGGCCTCCATGGTTGCAGCCAAGCGGCTGTATCCTCAGGCCGAACTGGTTTTTCCTGGAGCCCAGGAAAAAAGCGTCCGCGACTTCCTGAGCCAGGAGTTCCGCAATATTTATGAATTCAAAAAAATCAAACACATCGATCTTTCCCGGGTCCGACGTCTCATCATTGTCGACACCAGGCAACCGGAACGCATCGGCAAACTCGCCGAATGCCTGAATAACCGCAACATCAGTATCCATCTTTACGACCATCATCCCGACGCTGCCGGTGACCTGACCGGCAACTTGACAAGAGTTGCTCCCTTCGGTTCCACCACGACGCTGTTCACGCAGATTTTCCAGGAACAAGGGATCGTACCCTCCCGCGATGAATCGACCCTGATGGCACTCGGTATTTATGAGGATACCGGTAGTTTCCTCTACTCCTCCACCTGTTCCGAGGACCTGACCGCCGCTGCATGGCTCCTGAGCCATGGCGCCAACCTCGATATTGTCACCCAGTTCGTGTCGCGTGAACTTTCCGCAGAGCAGATCAACCTTATCAGCCAACTGCAGCAGCAGGCACGCTCCTATACCATTCGCGGTGTATCCGTGGTGGTGAGCAAACTGATCCTGGCCGAATATATTGACGATTTCGCTGTCATCGTCCAGCGTTTGATGGTGATGGAAAATATCGACGTGCTTTTCG
Organism: Desulfobulbaceae bacterium; assembly: GCA_007121995.1. GTDB lineage: Bacteria > Desulfobacterota > Desulfobulbia > Desulfobulbales > Desulfobulbaceae > Desulfobulbus. The sequence goes on along the minus strand of SKJK01000260.1, from coordinate 2,014 downwards.
CCCTGATCAGCATGGGAGAGCGGACTTACCTCATTGCCCGTAGTCGCATTCCCGAAATCAATGTCGGCATGGTCGCCAGGGAATACGGAGGGGGGGGGCACGCCGCCGCGGCCTCAGCGACAATTCGGGGGATGACCATTGCCCAGGCTGAAGAAAAACTTGTCGGTCTGTTACACCGCCACATCCGCCCCAAGGCCATTGCCAATGAGATGATGAGTTCACCGGTCATTCATGTGACACCGGATGTGACCATTGCCCAGGCCAACCAACTCATGACCCGCTATAATGTCACGGTCCTTCCGGTGGTGTCGGCCAACAGCATGCAGGATAAGGACAGTCACCCCATCGGACTCCTGGGCATGATTTCCCGTATGGTAGCGGAAAAAGCCATTTTTCATCAATTGGGCGACCTGCCGGTTGGCGACTATATGACCACGGAAATCGCTACCCTGCCCGAAGATGCCACTCTGGCTGATATCCAGAAATTGATCATTACCCATCGCCAGCGACTTATTCCCGTGGTCCGGGACGACCGCATTCTGGGGGTCATTACCCGTACGGACCTGCTTACCCAACTGATTCATGACCCTGCTAACCTGTCAACGGATCTGCTCCGTGAGGATGAACGGCCCTCCGTGGAACGCACCCGCAACCTCAGTAATGTCATGACCCAGATTCTCTCCCGGGACATTATCATCCTGCTGCGGGATATTGGCGAGATTGCTGCTCGCCTGCATTGCAACGCCTATGTGGCCGGTGGCTTTGTCCGCGACCTGCTCCTCCATGTTCAAAACACTGATATCGATATTGTTATCGAAGGGGACGGCATTCGTTTTGCCAGAGAACTCGCTGATCAGGTACGGGGGGTTGTCCACCCCCACGAAAAATTCGGCACCGCCACCGTCATTTACCCAGACCAGACCAAAATCGACGTGGCCACGGCCAGATTGGAGTATTACGAGCATCCAGCTGCCTTGCCCACGGTGGAACTCAGCTCGATCAAACTCGATCTTTACCGCCGAGATTTTAGCATCAATGCCATGGCTATCCACCTCAATCCGGAACGCTTCGGCACCCTGGTGGATTATTTCAACTGCCAGAACGATCTTAAAGAACGGCGAATCCAGGTGCTGCATAACTTGAGTTTTGTTGAAGATCCAACCAGAATATTCCGGGCTATCCGCTTTGAGGGCCGGCTTGATTTTACCATCACCCGGCACACAGAGAAGCTGATCAAAAACGCGGTGGAGATGAACCTCTTCGATCGTTTTTCGGCGCCACGCTTCTTTCACGAACTCAAACTCATCCTTTCCGAAGACAATCCGATCCCAGCCCTGCGGCGCTTGGCCGCCCTCAAACTTTTCCATTTTCTCTGGCCAGACCTTCGCCCCAATATCAAACTCGACCGCCGTGCACTGCATACCCTCACCCAGGCGCAACAGGCGATATCCTGGTTTAATCTTCTTTATCTGGCGGAAAAAATTGAAACCTGGATGGTGTATCTCCTGGCCATCATGAGCAGGTCACGAGTCAAGGAACTGAGCAACTTCTGTCGCCGGTTTGATATTCCGCCCAAACAAAGTAAAAAAATGATCCGGCAAAAAGTGGAGGCTGAAAAAATTGCCCAGGATATGCAAAGACGCCCATTCCTCAAGCCCAGCGAAATCTACTGGCTTCTAGGTGAATTGGACAATGAAGGGCTGCTGCACCTGATGACCATTGCTCGCAAACGACACATTCAGCAGGCCGTCTCCCTGTACGTCACCACGCTTCGTAAAGAGACCCCCTTGGTCAACGGTGATGAACTGAAAGCCATGGGGTACCCCCCTGGCCCTCAGTTCCGCGCCATATTCAACCACCTGATCGAAGTGCAACTCAATGGCGAGGTGACCAGCCATGCCCAGGCGCTGGCTTTTATTCGTTCGACCTATCCGCTGACCTCTTGAGGCCACTGTCACAGACTCATGAATCCGTGACAGCCAAACTCTCATTTTGGATATATTTTGCTGTAATG
>SKJK01000344.1 GCA_007121995.1 Desulfobulbaceae bacterium | reverse complement strand
CCCTGTTGTTGGAAATGGTCCTCATGTACCATCATGGTGCCGGCACCTTGCGCGGTTTTGTACACTGTTCCGTCGACACATGTTCCGCTCCCTGGATCATGAATCCCAAGCGGCATGGCGAAGTTTCGGAAACAATGAGTGATGCTGCGTTTTCGCACACGACTTCGGTCATCCGTTCCACAATTTTACAAACATCGTGCATGCGTCCACGCAGGTATTGCAACGACTGTTCATCAACTGAACGACTCTTGGTAACACAAGAATCAGTGCCTGCTTGGTAAAGCTATCACCAACTCCTCGGCATTGTCCAGCAATTTCCAGGAGTCCTGCCCCTTGGCTTTAACTCAGGATATCATTCTGGCCGAGGCGGATCTCTCTGCCCTGTTCGGCTTCGGTGATGCTGAGTGCCGACAAAGTCAATTTGATTTTTGTGGTAAGCCCGGATCTGGGGTACAATATGGGGGTGACATTAATCCCGACACAGGCTCACACAACCGACAGCGCTCCAAACGCTCTCGAGTTTGTATCGTTTTCCTGCCCAACTCTACGGCGGAGCACCTGCTCAGGCCACTTTCTCGATTCATGAAACAGAACACCTCGCCTGAGATGTGTAAAAAATGCGCTCAATGCTGTAAAAACTTTCCCTTTGTCGAAGTCTCGCCACAAGAGATCAACGATCTGGAGCTCGAATCCGCTTTACATGCTGACCTGTTTACCCATGCAAAAGGTGCGGTGATTGATGGTTTTTTTTTACAGTTCAAAAAAAATGGCGACTGCTTTTTCTTAGATGAAAAGAATGGCGATTTTTTCTGCGCTGTGTACACGGCACGACCAGGAATCTGCCAAAAATACCCGTCTCTGCCCTTGGAGAAGGCAACCTGTCGGCATCACAGGCAAAAACAATTTCCCTGACCGTGGCAAATCCCCTAACACCCCGGGGGCCGACCAACGCTCAGGCCCCGGTGACAACGCCCCGAAGGACGGCGGATAACGACATATTGCAAAGAAAATCGCCGAATTTTTAACCTATTTACAGTAAATTGTGCTCCAAACAAGACTCCAGCCGTCACCGATTCAGGACAAGGCAAACGGCGGGGCAGAGGCTCGAGGAACAAAAAATGGGGGCAATTTCCTCGGCCCCCCTTCACCCCTGCACCACACCGGCCACTTCCCGGGCAATGGCCAACTCTTCGTTGGTGGGAATGACAAACACCCGCACCCGGCTATCATTCTGACTGATGATGCGCGCCTCCCCGGTATGGCCACTGTTCTTGTCCGGATCGAGCCGTACCCCGAAGGCCTCCAGGCCCTTGAGGGATTCGGCGCGCACAAAGGGATCATTTTCACCAATACCGGCCGTGAACACAATGGCGTCCACCCGGCCGAGCACCGCCATGAAGGCACCGATGTATTTGCGATTGCGATAGGTCTGCACCGCAAGAGCCAGGGCAGCCCGTTCATCGCCCCCGGCGGCGGCCTTATGGATATCGCGCATGTCGTTCAGACCACAGAGTCCCTTTAACCCCGACTCCTTGTTGAGCATCGCATCAATGGCGACAAGATCCATCCCCTTGTTCTGGTGCAGAAAGAGATGGAGGGCTGGATCCACATCCCCGCAACGGGTACCCATGACCAGCCCTTCCAGGGGGGTCATGCCCAGGGAGGTGTCAACACTGACTCCGTTTTCAATCGCGGTCATGGAACAGCCGTTGCCAAGGTGCACGGTGATCAGATTACATTGCGCCAGGGGTTTGGCCAGCAGTCGGGCGCATTCGCCGGCCACAAAACGATGCGAGGTGCCATGAAAACCATAGCGCCGCACCCGATCCTGCTCGTAGAGTGCATAGGGAAGCGCGTAATGAAAAGCACGGGGCGGCATGGTCTGATGAAAGGCGGTGTCAAAAACCGCCACCTGGGGCGAGTCGGCAAAGATCTCCATGGCCACCCGGATACCGTCGAGGTTGGCCTGGTTGTGGAGCGGTGCCAGAGGGATATTGCGCTCGATGGCCGCAAGTACCGCAGGCGTGATCAGGGTGGAGGCGCGGAAATCCTCACCGCCGTGCACCACCCGGTGGCCGATGGCTGCAATATCCGTGGTGTGTGCGATGATCCCCTGCTCCGGGTCGGTCAGCAGCGCCAGTGCCGATCGCATGCCGCTGTCATGGTCGGCAATGGCCTGTTCGGCAACCGATTCCCGCTCCTGGTCCGTGCCCGGATAAAAAGTGGTCTGCAAGTGACCCGTCGTCTCGCCGATCCGTTCTACCAGTCCGGTAGCGAGCACGGTTTCCGTCGTCATGTCGATCACCTGATACTTGATCGAAGAGCTTCCTGAATTAATGACCAAAAATTTCATAAGCGTTTCATAGGTGCAAGTGAATGAGAGGTCTGTTGATACCTGTACTTGGTGTTTGCTGTATTGTCATGAGACCGACTTATGCGGTTTTGCTCTTGGCCACCTGGGCCTGGATAGCGGTCAGAGCCACGGTATCGACGATATCCTGTACCTTGCAGCCCCGGGACAGATCGTTGACCGGTTTGTTCAGCCCCTGCAGTACCGGGCCCATGGCCACGGCATTGGCAGCCCGCTGGACCGCTTTATAGGTATTGTTACCGGTGTTGAGATCAGGAAAGATGAAGACCGTGGCGTGTCCGGCCACCGAGGACCCCGGCGACTTGAAATCCGCCACCTGCTGATCAAAGGCGGCATCATATTGCAACGGCCCTTCCAGGGGAAAATCGAGCCCGCGCTCCTTCATCATCTCCTTGGCCAGGGCAGTGGCCTGCACCACTTTTTCCACATCCTGACCAGAGCCGGATATGCCGGTGGAATAACTGAGCATGGCTACCCGCGGCTCGATACTGAAGATCGAGGCGGTTTCCGCGGAACTCAAGGCGATCTCCGCCAACTGGTGAGCATCGGGATTGGGCACCACGGCGCAATCGCCAAAAGCCAGCACCTTGGACTGGAAACACATGATAAAGATTGAGGAGACCACCGACACGCCAGGCTTGGTCTTGATAAACTCAAAGGCCGGCCGGATGGTCTGGGCCGTGGTGGTGATGGAACCGGAGACCATACCGTCGGCCAGATCTTTATGGACCATCATGGTGCTGAAGTAGGTGGGATCGGACATCCGGTCCCGGGCTACATCCATGACAATGCCGCGATGCTTGCGGATATCGAAATAGGTCTGGACGAAATCATTGTAATACTCGGATTCAGCGGGATCGATGATCCGGGCACCCTCGATGTTAAGATTGAGGGCCGAGGCCTTGGCCAGGATCTCGTCGACCTTGCCCAGCAAGGTGATATCGGCGATTCCACGACGGAGAATGATGTCGGTGGCGTTGAGGATCCGCTCCCCCATCCCCTCGGGCAGGACAATATGCTGACGGTCACTGGCTGCCTTTTCCACCAGGGTATATTCGAACATCCGCGGGGTGATTTTATGGGAGCGTTGGGCAACCACCCTTTTGGTGAGCTCGGGAACATCGACATACTTGGAAAACCACCCCAGCGCCGTGGCGATCCGCTTCGTATCGGTGGGCTCGATACGGCCGTAGAGTTCGTTGACACTCTGCACCGTATCAAAGGTATGCGACTCGACAAAGAGAACCGGCACCGGAATACCGGTCCAGCCCTGAATGAGCCGCTGGACGCTGGGGCTGAGATCCAGTCCACCGGTGACCAGGATGCCGGCAATATTGGGGTAGGCTGAAGAAATCCGACTGGCCAGGCTGGCAATGATGATGTCGGAGCGATCTCCGGGGGTGATGATCAGGCTGCCGTCCTTGATGTAATCAAGAAAATTGCTGATCTGCATGGCCGCCACCAGGTAGCTGTCCACCAGGTTGAGCATGCTCGGTTTGCCATAGAGGACTTCCGCTCCCAGCCAGCGCTTGACATCGTCGATGGTCGGGTTGCCCAGGGCCCGGTTTTCCGGGATCACATACAGGGGCTGGGGACGATTGAACTGTTCGCGGCACTTGGTGTTACCGGCGGTATCGCGGAGAAAGCTTTCCGGGGCCCGGTTGATAATGCAACAGACAACTTCCACCCCTTTTTCTTCCAGGGTATCGATGGTGATTGCGGCCCCGGTGCAGATTTCATCGGTACTTTTGTCGCGCCCCGTGGTCACCACCAGCACCGGTGCGCCCAAATTGGCGGCGATGTCGGCATTGAGGTCAAACTCGAACCCGGGATCCTTGCCCCGGAAGTCGGTCCCCTCACAAACGACAAAATCGTACTTGTTTTCCAACTGTTTATACTTCATGAGAATCTTCTCATACAGCCGCTCCTCCTGGCCGGAGGTGATCAGTTGCCGGGCCTGACTGAGGGTGAAGGCGTGGGTGTCGCTGTATTCGATATCAAGGTTGAAATATTTGAGAATCAGATTGAGATCGTGATCAACACGACCGAAAACATGGTCATTGATGATCGGGCGGAAAAAAGCGATCCGGCTGATCTCCTTGAGGATCACCTGCATGACCCCAAGGACGATGGCCGACTTGCCGCTCCGCTCTTCCGACGCGGTGATATACAGATTGTTTGCCATGAAATGATACCCTCATCGTGCCGCGAATCCGCGGAATAAAGAGAAAAAAAGGTCACCCCCGGGGGAGGACGACCGGCGCTGTCTTTTTCTGTCAGTGGAAAATGCTGACGAATTGTAGCAAATCAAATCAAAACCGCAAGGCTGGGAAATGTCCCTGCACCAGGGCCTGGCAGGCCGGAGAGCAAAAAAGCACGTTTATCCCCGGCCGCCGGCCCAACCGGTCTAAGAGCCAGGCAAAAAATTGCCCGTCACCGGTTCAACCCAAGCGGAAAAAACGCAGCCGATTGGCGTTGGAGACCACAGTCACCGAGGACAGGGCCATAGCCGCACTGGCGAACATGGGGTCCAGCAGCCAACCGGTAAAAGGGTAGAGCAGACCGGCGGCCAAGGGGATGCCGGTAACATTGTAGATGAATGCTCCCAACAGGTTTTGCCGGATAGTGCGAATGGTGGCGCCGGAAATGGAGATAGCATGGGCAACGAGCAGGAGGGAATCGCCGTTCAGGGTAATATCGGCATGCTCGATGGCCACATCAGTGCCGCTGCCCAGCGCAAAGCCGGTATCAGCTTTGGCCAGGG
>SKJK01000220.1 GCA_007121995.1 Desulfobulbaceae bacterium | reverse complement strand
CGTCCATGCGTCACGGTGAAGGTGTTTTATACAAAATGCCATCGCATTTATAACCTTATGACAATAAAATACATTCAAAATAAGAACTCAGCCGTCACGGATTCAGGATGTCTTAACCGTTCGTAACCAGGCTTCTCTATTGCCCATCCCATTCCAACAGCTCTTTCTGCCAGGATTCATCATCCATTCGCTTGGCGATGATATATGCGTTGGCATGGCGCTCCACCATGGTGAGCAGATGCAACTGCTGCTCGGCTTGCCGGTTGGCAAGAAACTGCCGGTAGCGGACAAATCCATCCTCCACAGCCGCCGGCGCCACCGTGCCCAACTGACGAATGGATTCGAAATACGAGGACATGGCCTGTTCGATATTCAGGCGGATTTCGCTTTCACGCTCCTGATACCGAGCCACGATTTCAGTCCGCTGAGCGCTTTTGGCCGACTGCAGTAATTGCTTGAGTATCGGCAGCTTGCGAGCTTCCTTGTGAAGAAAAAAGGCCTGCTCCGCACCGATCTTGATCCAGGCATACGCGGAATCTCTTTCCGCCTGCCTGATGGTGAACTGAATATCATCAAGGGATGCGGTCAAAAGGTCGATTTCCTGCTGAACAGCCAGGGACACTTCGCCTGAACGGACCAGTTCCTCCCTGAGCCGCTGGAGATGAACCGCGGCCTCTGTTCCGCTGACCTGCGTTCTCGTACTGGTCGGGCTGGTTGAAACCGCCGCCGGCAGCGACTGGGCGAGGCCCTGGCGATACGTTTCCCAGTCATCGCTCATACGTCCGCTTACCTCTCGATTGGGGAAAACAAGGGACGAAAGAACAACCCGAAACCCAAGGGTCTGTTTTTTCCCGGGGCTGAGAGTGTCGCTCCTGGAGTCCAGAGCATAAAATTCCTGCTCGGTCCGCATCGCGGAGCGCAGTTGACCGCCATCGCTGAGATAATGACCGCCCTTGGCAACAAATCCGCCACTCCGGCCCTGATAGTATTCAATCTGGTACAGCGATCTGGTCATTTCAGACACATTGCCAAGCAAGTCATGAATGCCCAGAATATTTGGTTTGAGGAGCCCGATTTTCTTGACTCTGTTATGCGATGATCTCGGGCCGGCAAACCACTCAAACTCCTCCAGATTGCCCTCCGGGTAGGGTGTTCTCCGATCAAACAGAACCCCGTCCACCGCACTGCCCCCTCGGGCGGCAAATTCCCATTCAAATTCCGTGGGCAGACGCAGATAGCCGGGGATCCCGCCATATTCGGGGATATCCTCACGGGCATTTTCATTGAGCCATTGGTTGTATTGTTGAATAAAGCTATCGGCCTCGAACCAAGACAGGTTGCGAACCGGGTAAGCGCTGTCTTCATACTCCGGCGGTACGGCCAGCATGGCAAATATCTGATCCTCGCTGACCTCGTATTTGCCAATATAGTAGCACCAATCTTCTCCGGATGACTGCGGAGATGATTCCACCTTGAAGGCACCGCCAAGAGCAACGCCGGTGAGCAGCTCCCGGTACCCGCCGGCTGGATCACCAACCCGAAAACGCTTCCAGGCATAGGAGCCTCCCCCTTCACCGAAACAGACAGGCCGCAACACCATTGTCCTGCCATTGGGCATGGGCAAAACAATGTCATCATCCAGCGGTTGAGGATTATTGATCTGCTCTCCACCGCAAGCATTGGCAACAAACACGCTTACGGTCAGAAACAGCATAATGGGAAGGAATTTTTTCCTGCGCATGGCCAGCTTGTCCGGTGGAAATATTTTTGCCAACCTCCTGGATCCGTGCGCGTTCATCCGAACACCGATCCACACTGTTTATTTTATCGCCCCAGGAATATATGGCAAATATAATTCTTCTGCTGGGCTAAAATCAAACAAGTGCCCCCGTATCTGGTTACGTCTGAGGCCTGAGAGGAAGTCAGCTCTTTATTTCTTTGCGAGATGGACGAACAACCCGGGCTATGCGTTCCAACGCAGCCTCGGTTGCCTGCGGATAGTGCTTCCGGATCCATTTTTTCACTGTTTTTCGGCGCAGTTTTTTCCCTGCCGCTTCAGCAGGTCCCCACAGGTTCTGCCAGCATTGCAACGCAATATGGAGTTCCGGCGCATGCTGTTCGATGTCCTGAAACGGCAGAACCGGCAGGCTTTTCCCTGTCAAGACCTGGCCCACCTCCTTTGGCTCGACAGCCGGTGTTTCGACCTCCAGGCCGTGCTGTTTTTCAAACGCCAGCACATCCCGCAGGTGGAGAAAAAGATTGACCGGCTTGAAGCCGATCATACTGGCATCCCCCATCTCCTCACCAACAGAGTTGGTGGCAATCACGGCCTTGCCTTTTTCATCCAGGCAGGGCAATTCAAAAACAATCATCATCGCCTCGCCTCTTCCTTTGAGCTGGGCAAGCTCTGCCGCCATGGGCCGGACCTCCACTTGGGAGCAAAACCGCTTCGAAGTTTTACCCTTTTTCTCCCGAGTGGTAAGTTCCACATCGAAAAGTTCGATCCAAAGAGACAACTGGCCGGAAATAGCCAGATCAAAAATATCATCCCAATCGCATCCCCATCGCCGGCACAGATCATCGAGGAACAGTTTTGTGTCTTTCCGGGTTGTCATATTTCACCTTGTCGTCAGGATATTACGCAGACCATAGTATGGCTCCAGGCCTTCATCAGACCCCGGATCACTTGCCCCGCTGGCGGAGCACATCATATCACCTTCAGCACCGAAATCGCGTTGGGGAGGAGCCATGCAATCCATCCCTGAAAACAGGAGCTGAATCAAGGCGATAACATATCAAGATAAATACATATCTGTCAATCAGTTGTGTCAGGCCCCACAACCAGGCTGATGAACGAAGTTTTCTTTTCATTCTGCCCCGCTCCATGCTACCTTATGCACAGAAAAAGACCTGGCGCGACAGCTTTCTTCCCAGGCCGGCAGTTTCCAACGGCTTCGGATTAATTATCGCCCTCCACGGCGGGTATCGCCACAGGTGAAAACGCAAGGTATGGGCCACGGTTGATCGATCATGACAGACTAACTCTATGCCCCTTACGACCCTCACTCAAACGCAGGAGGTGCTGCATGCATGCCTATTTCAACGATCCTGACCCGACCGAAACCAATGATTGGCTGCACGCCCTGGACGGTGTTATCCGCGTCGAAGGAGTCGAGAAAGCCGATTACCTCCTCCAGATCCTCACTGACCGGGCTCGAAGCAAAGGGGTGGTGACCTCACCCGGCATTCTCAGCCCGTACAGCAACACGATCCCTCCCGATAAAGGAGAAGTGATTCCCGCGGAGGAATCCTTCATTGCCAGAAATGTGGCAGCCTATGTGCGCTGGAATGCCATGGCCATGGTCGCACGCGCCAACCTGGACAACAAAGGCCTGGGCGGTCACATCGCCACCTACACCTCGATTTCCGCCCTTTATGAGGTGGGCTTCAACTGGTTCTTCCGGGGACCGGAGGCAGAAGACGGCGCTGACCTGGTCTATTTCCAGGGCCACAGTTCCCCGGGTGTTTATGCCCGTGCCTTTGTCGAAGGCCGCTTCAGTCGCGAGCACCTGGAAAATTTCCGTCAGGAAACCGGGGGCCGCGGGCTGTCCTCCTATCCGCACCCCTGGCTGATGCCTGATTTCTGGCAGTTTCCCACCGTATCCATGGGCCTGGGTCCCATGGCCGCCATTTATCAGGCCCGGTTCATGCGCTATCTGGAGAGCCGTGAGCTGCAATCAGCCGGCGACCGAAGGGTCTGGGTTTTCATGGGTGACGGCGAGTCCGATGAACCTGAAGCGCTGGCTGCCCTGTCGCTGGCGGCCCGGGAAAAACTCGACAACCTGATCTTCGTGGTCAATTGCAACCTGCAACGACTCGACGGCCCGGTCCGCGGCAACGGCAAGATCGTCCAGGAGCTGGAAGGAAAGTTCCGTGGTAGCGGCTGGCATGTAATCAAAGTTCTCTGGGGCAGCGAGTGGGACCGGGTTCTTGAACGTGACACCCAGGGATTGCTCCTGAAAAAATTCGCCACCATGGTGGACGGAGAACTGCAGACCATCCATGCCCGGGGGCCGACCCACCTGCGGGAAGGCATGTTTGGTGACGATCCGGCCCTGCTGCAGCTGGTGGAGGATTTCAGCGACCAGGAACTGTGGCAAATGAGCCGCGGTGGCCACGACCCGCGCAAGGTCTATGCCGCCTTTGCCGCTGCTGTCGCGCACAAGGGCCAGCCCACGGTTCTTTTAGTGCAGACGGTCAAGGGATTTGGCATGGGTCAAGCCGGTGAATCCGTCAACGTGGCCCATAACGTTAAAAAAATGGATCTGGAAGCTCTTAAGGAATTCAGAGATCGCTTCCATGTGCCGCTCAAAGACGAAGAACTGGAGGCTCTACCCTTCATTGTCCCCCCGGAGAACAGCGCCGAAGCCCGTTTTTTGACCGAACGGCGGAACGCCCTCGGCGGCCCGGTCCCCTACCGTGAAACCATCCCCATTCCCCTGGAAATTCCACCGCTGGACAGTTTTTCCGCCCAGCTCACCTCCTCGGGAGAGCGGGAACTCTCCACCACCATGGCCTTTGTCCGCTTGCTCACCTCCCTGGTCAAGGACAAAAACATTGGTCAACACATTGTCCCCATTATTCCCGACGAAGCCCGCACCTTCGGCATGGAAGGTCTGTTCCGGCAAATCGGCATCTATGCCCCCGACGGGCAACTCTACAAACCCCAGGAAGCGGAGACCATGGCCTGGTACCGGGAAGATGCCAAGGGGCAGATCCTGGAAGAGGGGATCACCGAATCCGGGGCCATTTCCTCCTGGATGGCCGCCGGTACCGCCCACACCAACCATGGCGTGCCCATGATCCCCTTGTATACCTTTTACTCCATGTTCGGGTTTCAGCGCATCGGTGACCAGTTGCTGGCAGCCGCGGACAGCCGGGCTCGAGGCTTTCTCATGGGGGCTACCTCCGGGCGGACCACCCTCAACGGTGAAGGCCTGCAGCACCAGGACGGTCAGGGCCTGTACCTGGCCGCAACCATCCCCACCTGCCAGGCCTATGATCCCACCTTTGCCTATGAAGTAACTGTGCTTGTCCACCAGGGCCTGGAACGGATGTATGGGCAGGGCGAAGACTGCT
>SKJK01000178.1 GCA_007121995.1 Desulfobulbaceae bacterium | reverse complement strand
GCCCAGGTGCTGCCCCCGGCAGAAGTTTCCATCTCGTATTTACCGCCACTTCCTTTGCGGTTTTCCAGGAAAAGGATAACCCCGGTGACAATGTGAATGAGGAAAATCGAATATAATCCGATCTCAAAAATTGGGACAAATATTCCCAGTGAGTGAAGATGATGCGCATAAGCATTAAACGCTTCTCTCCCCCAGAAAATAGTACTGTTGCCTATGGCATGGACGAGTAAAAAACCGCCCAGCAATAAGCCGGTGAGAGCCATGATGTACTTTTTGCCCAAGGACGATCGACAAGTTTGGATGAACCACGACATAATTACAGTTCCTGAATGAGAGTTATAGGGGTTGGAAAAAAACTATTCCACGGCCAAAACAATAAGCAGTTTCAAGTATATTTCAAACTGAACGATCATTCATTAACAACCACTCATCCCTCCTGTCAAGAAAAAAAAGCCGATTTTATACGCCTTGAAAAGCTGCCGGTACCGGGTACTGCCTTTGTGGATTTACAAAAGTGGAAACGGTTACAATGTGATGCGAAGTGACCATCCTGCTCTGTCTTCTTGGGCACGTGCGCGGCGTCGAATTATTGGTTCGAATAGAGGATGTGTGACATCGATCTGGTTAATTTGAACGATGAACGGTACGTTCATCAATGCGTTGCAGGCCTTCCATCAATAATTTCATGAAATATCCGATTTCAGGAATATCAAAATCTTCGGGCGGCAATCCTGGGGTGAATTTAAACCGACCTTCTTTTTCTCTCAAGATCTCATAAAAAGCTGATTCACCCTTGACTCCCCCATAGCTTGCCTTGATAAGGGAACCATGGCGAAAAGAAAAACGTGCTGTCCCTTTCGGTAACTGGGTTATTGTTAAAATTCCTGTTTTATTGTTGACATTCAAGGTCTGCAGCAAGGCTTCTGGAGGGATTTCTTCGAGTTTTCCTATCATCCCTGAAGCGTATTCATCTGATCTGATTTTGTTGGAATCGGTCAATCTTCTGGCGAGTAGCCTGGTGAAAAACATATGCAGTGTAGGATATTTTTCCAAAAGTGATTTGAAATGCTTATGATCAATATAAAGGAGTTGGCAGGGTCCACGTGCCTGGACTGTGGCGCCGACATTTTCATCACAAATCAGGCTCATTTCACCAAATACTTCCCCCCGTTGCAAACGTGAGATGGGCAGAGCTGCATCATTGAGGATATCAACCTGACCAGAAACGATGATGTAGAAATATCCACCAGGGTCACCTTTGCGCAGAATGATGTCATTTTTGTTATAATCTCGTAGCTTAAAGTATTTTATTACTTTGTTAAAATGATGATCATCAATGTTGTTGAAAAAAGAAAATTCACGCAGGATGTGTTGGATGCTGTTGATCTGACTGTTGGCTCCGTGAGCTTCTCCATCATTGCGCCTGGCACGGTGATGTTCGACCCGGATAGATCCGGTGCAACCACTGCATGAGATCATGCAATCAGGAATTTGATCGGCACGTTCGTATTCGATGATGATTCTGGTAAGGTCCCCGTTGAGTACCTTACATTGACCGCGATTGACTGGTGAATGTATGACGGTGGTATTAATGAAGGTATGTTCACCGCTGTTGTCCATGGAAATGGCTATGCCGGAAATCTGAAAAATATCACCGAAGCGATAGAGGGGGCAATGTCTTGTTTCACTGACACGAAAATAGATTTTGGGAAAATCCATGAAAAACTCCCAGAAGGATGTATATTACCTGGTTTATTTTTTGGCGACTGTCTTCCTGTCCGAACATGAATTCAGCATGAATCCCGCATAGACTTAATTATAAATTATTTTTATCATCTCCGGAGGGCAAAATGACAATATCAAGCAGTCGGTGTTGATATTATGCGCGAAAAGAACTGACTACACAAGGGAATCATATCCTTGGTCAAGCTTATGATAAGCGTCTTTTTTTTATTTGGTTGTGGACAGGATTCACTCTTATTTACGCAAAGGTAATGTATGTTTTGGACATCGATATCTCCGCAAGGCCGATTTCGAGTGGGGGTTCATACTCCCACGTACCAGGTGAGCAATTTGCGCCGGAGAGATCATTTATGTACCCTGGGGCTTCACGAAGACGATGTTGTTGTCGACAACCAAAGAAATTTCCCCTTGGGTGATGTTGTCGTCGATAACGCACGGCCTGTCTACGAAATTTGTAATCCTTTGCCTTTTCGTGGCTGTACTTTTATCAATTCCGGTTGGGCGGATGACCGGGCCTCCGATCCCGGTTTGATTGCGTTGGCCCCACGCCCTCAACTATCATTGCTCAAGCTGCTCGGTGATCATTGTGCCCCGGATTCGGCTCGGAAAATTCTCCTGCAGTTGCCCCTGCCTCTGCGGTATGAATTGGCGGCAACATCGACAGATCCTGAAGAATTGACCTTGCTGGCGGAATCCTGCTGCTCATTGGTTTTTGCTGCTCGCGGTATACCGGTCGGGTTGCGTTATGAACAACGAAACGGTCGCAGGCGGCCAATTATCAAGGATTTGGAGCTGTTTGAAACTATAGCCAATAATCCGTACCTTCCGGACGTGTATAAAGAGGTTATGGTGCTTCGCCCCGGGGTGCAGGGCAGCAGTGAAATAGTAGGTGACTATCACGCCAACACAACCGAGATTTTTGAATACCTGCGAAGCAATTCATATATTCCTTATGGGCATTATGCTGCAAATTTTGCGCATACGTGCATCCGTTACCAGATTGCTGAATTGAGCCCTGTTGACATGGAAGGATTACGTCATCTGTATTACCAGCGGATGTATGTCTCTGTTGCTGAGCAACTTGGATTGCAACCGTCTGTGCGCAGACGTACCCTGACAAAAGATGAACTGGAAAACCTGCGGCAGCAAATTGCTGCTGTTTGTACCAGTAAGGATTCCCAGCATGCCTCATTGGCCACTTTGTGGGGGTGGAACTTTGGGTATGATTTTTCCGGGACAGGGTATCGCCTGCATGCTTCGCATCAGATGATTCATCAGCAGTATGCTGTGGTACCGCAATGGGTCGCCGATGCAGATGGCGGCGAACGTCAATTTCCTGCTTATAGTAGTGGTGACCAGGTAGCCGAAGTGGTCGACCGGTATCGAAAAGAGTATCAGTCTGACTTTTTTGGGGATTATTTGCGAGCGCTGGCCGATAACACGCGAACCGACAATGCCTCAGGTGAATCTTCTCTGGTCATCTGGCAAGATGGGAACGTCCTCCTTTTTGTTCCTAAAGCCCAGGTTTCGCAATGGGAAATACAGTTAATGGTCATCGCCGATAATGATATCGGGCCGGTGGGTAATGTTTTTGAGGCCAATGAAGCGGTTCGCAGCTCAATTGATACGGCAATCCTCAAGGCCCAGCAAGTTTTGGCCGGGCTGGGAGCCACTCTGGTCACTTCCATTGAATATTCTAAACGATTAGGGACGGATAATGGACAACGGCTCCTCTGTGCTTTTCTTCCCAAATTACCTTGGTCAATGGGGGCTTTCAGCGAGGCCCAGGGACGGTATATTCTTGGTCACTACCCCGAAGATTTCGCCATCGCCTGCCGACGGCAGTTGCTTTGATGTTATTTTATGGGCTTGTGATCACTGTAACTGTTCACCAGGTGCAAGGAAAAGTCTCCAAGTCCAGGGTGGAAACGTTTACCAAGGAATGCATTGGTTTCAACAAAGGATAAAAGAATGAAAAAGGGATATTATGGGCAATGGGGCGGAGCTTTTATTCCCGAAGTTCTGCAGGCGACTTTTGAGGCTCTCAACAAAGCCTATGCAGCCGCCAGAAACGATACATCCTTCTGGAAGGAGTACGTGGCGTTCATGGGGAATTATTCTTGTCGGCCGACGCCGCTGACCTTTGCGGAAAATCTGACTCACCACCTGGGTGGCGCCAAAATTTTTATTAAGCGCGAGGATCTCAATCATACTGGTGCTCATAAGGTCAACAATGTCATGGGGCAGGGGCTCCTGGTTCGACGTATGGGCAAAAAACGGGTGATCGCTGAAACCGGGGCAGGGCAGCATGGCGTGGCTACGGCAACCATGGCGGCTCGTTTTGGTTTTCAATGTACCATCTACATGGGCGAAGAGGATGTTGCCCGGCAGCGGCCCAATGTGTTCTGGATGGAGAAACTCGGTGCCACGGTCGTTCCGGTCACCGATGGTTCCCGGACACTCAAGGATGCCATGAATGAGGCTTTTCGTGATTGGGTGACCTCCATGGATGACACCCACTATGTGATCGGTACGATCTGTGGGCCACATCCTTTTCCAGAAATGGTGGCTTGGTTTCAGTCGATTATCGGTCAGGAAGCAAGGGAGCAGATTGTCCAACAGCACGGACGCCTACCGGATCGCGTTTATGCTTGTGTCGGCGGCGGATCCAATGCCATGGGAATTTTTCAGGGATTTCTCGATGCACCCAAGGTGGAACTGATAGGCGTCGAAGCCGGCGGACTAGGTATTGATACCGGGCAGCACGCCGCTCGTATGGTTCCGGGATGTGGTGCTTCCCCTGGCGTGGCCCAAGGATATAAAACCATGTTTCTCCAAAATCCGGAGGGACAGATGCTCGATACGCATTCCATTGCCGCAGGGCTGGATTATGTCGGTGTATCACCCATGCTTGCTCATCTCGGCGAGCAGGGCAGGGTTCGTTTCGAATCAGCCACCGATGCTGAAGTCATGGCGGCCCTAAGCCTTGCTATGCGCACCGAAGGACTTATCCCGGCCATGGAATCGGCGCATGCGTTTGTCCAGGCCATCAAAGAGGCACCAGCCTTATCGTCTGATCAGGCCCTCATTATCAATATGTCCGGACGTGGTGATAAGGATATTTTTACCATTGCTCATGCCTTTGACGATCCCTCATGGAAAGAGTTTATTGTCAAGCGGGCAGAGGCGTACAGATGAAATGACATGGCCCATGTCCATTGCCCGGGCTTTTTTTGGGAGAAGAGGTGTAAAGTGACCAGAGAACTGGAGCAAGACTTACGAACACGGCTTGCAGGGAAACCTATCCTGTTGATGACTCATCTGGTGGTGGGGTATCCTTCCCTGGAGGTGAATCGCGCTGTTATTCGCCAGATGGCAACCCATGGCGTTGATTGCATCGAACTGCAGATCCCTTTT
>SKJK01000012.1 GCA_007121995.1 Desulfobulbaceae bacterium | reverse complement strand
TTCGGTCTTTATCCCCCGCCTCGGCCCATGGATCTTGGGGAGTCAGCCATGCCGCTCCCCGAGCTGTCCTGGACGGCCACGGTCAATCAGGACCAATACATCAAAGCCTTTGCTCGCATCCAGGCCTTGATAGCCGCCGGGGATACCTATCAAGTCAACTATACCTACCGCCTGCACGCTCCGTACACGGATGTTGGCACCACCTGGCCTCTGTTCACGCGACTGGCCGGGGATCATGCCCCGGCATACGGCGGCTATCTGGAGATACCGGACTGGACTATTCTTTCTCTATCGCCGGAGCTTTTCTTCCGTCTGCGCGGTGACTGGATAGAATCCATCCCCATGAAGGGGACCATAAGCCGTGCTCCCATCCCAGCCGACGACCGGCAACAGGGCCGGCGCCTGCACGACAGCAGCAAGGATCGGGCGGAAAATGTGATGATCGTTGATATGGTTCGTAATGACCTCAGCCGCATCGCCGTGCCTGGCTCGGTGCGGGTCAAGGAGCTGTTTGCATTGGAACGCCACCCTACTCTCTGGCAGATGGTGTCACCGGTGCTGGCCCGAACCAAGGCCTCTTTCAAGGAGATCTGTACCGCACTTTTCCCTGCAGCATCCATAACCGGGGCCCCCAAAGCTCGAACCATGGCCATTATCAACGAACTGGAAACCGGTCCACGACGTATCTACACCGGCACCATCGGTTTTTTTCTGCCTGACCGGCGGGCACAGTTCAATGTCGCCATCCGCACCCTGTTACTGGACCACAACAAGGAAATGCTCGAATACGGAGTGGGCGGTGGTATCACCGCTGACTCCACCGCAGAGGGGGAGTGGGAGGAAACCCGACTGAAAAGTCTGGTCTGTCGTACTCGTCCGCCACAGTTCTCCCTGCTTGAGACCCTGTTGTGGACCCCTGAACAGGGATATCTGTTTCTTGCCGAGCACCTGGCCCGGATGCAGGTGTCAGCCGAATATTTCAACCGTCCCTTTGATCCGGATCTTTTGCAAGCACGACTGACGGCGGCGGTCAGGGGATTTGCAATGAAGCCGCATAGGGTTCGGGTCCTGCTGGACCGGAACGGCCGCCAGGAGATCGAGACAACTTCCTGTCCACCACACGACTGCGATCAACCTGTCCGGGTCATCCCGGCACCCTTTCCCGTTGACGACACCGATGTCTTTCTGTACCACAAAACCACCCGCAGGGAGGTCTATGAGCGTATGCGCGCAGGCCTCCCTCAGGAGGCGGATGATGTGCTTTTGTATAACCACCGGGGGGAAATCACTGAAACCACCATCGCCAACATCGTGGTCACCATCGACGGTCGTGATTGGACCCCGCCGGTTCGTTGCGGCCTGCTGGCGGGCACCCACCGGCAGCATCTGCTTGATTGCGGCCGTCTGGAGGAACGGGTGCTGACCCTGGACGACCTCAGAGGTCCGGGCGGCTTTGCTCTTGTCAATGCAGTCCGTGGCCGGTATCCTGCGGTGTTGCTGCCCGGTGAACTCTCCCTCTTAGGGAAGTAACCGCTCCTTGCACTGAGACGGTCATTGCTTTCCTGCACCCAAAGGTCAAGGGTAGCAATGAACCAGTCATCCAGATCAAGATTCACTCACTTTCTTGGCATGTTTGGCGCCAATCTTCGCGCACACCTTCTCCATTATTTTCTCATCAAACAGATTCCACTTCCGCTCCTGATATTCGTCCCCTTCACTGCCGGCCAGGAAACCAATGGGGACATGGAAGCCACCGGCTGACATTTTGCCGCCGCCAAAATAGTGCCCGCTGGCATCCTTGCCGAACACCTCCTTGATGAACTGATCAGGATCAATGGTAATCCGGTTGGTGCGCATGGAACCGACAATCGCTTCCCCCCAGTTTTCACCGGTGACGATGCCATAGACGATAGCGGTATGGACATTCTCTTCGCTCAGCAGGAAGTCGGCTGCCTGGGGGATTGCATCGCGATCATCGGCGCGCAGATAGCCAACTCCGGACAAGGAGAAACTCTCGACAATCTTGCGGCTGCCCAGAGCCTTATGGATCACCTTCATGGTTTGCTTGGATCTGGCCTGATTCATTATCTGTGCCAGGACATCGGCATCACGGTATCGGGAAAGATAGGCCGCCGCCTGAAAATCCTCATCCCGGGCATAAACAAAACCATTGGTATCAGTGATGATACCATGCGTCAACGCGGTGGCCATCATGGTATGACTTTTATCGCTTGTTTTCATTTCAATGATACCGTTTTGCAAATACTGCGCATAGATGGAGGACGTCGAGCCGATTTTGGGACGGATATCCTTAAAGAGTGGCTCAAGTCGGCCCTGTGGTTCATGATGGTCGATGACGATGAGCGGTGGCACCTTGCTTTCTTCCAGGGCATCGACGATCGAACCGACGGTGGTGCCTTGATTGTCAAGGAAAACAGCGCCAGCGAATGGTGACAGATCCATTGATTGGTCATATTGCACCAACTCAACCCCCAGCAATTTCACCAGAGCGATATTCTGCTGATGACTGATGCGACCGCCATGCACCAGGGTGGTTTGAATATCATATATCCGACTGATGATCTGATGGGCAAAACCACAGGCAATGGCATCAGGATCCGGAAAATCCTGGAGCACAACAACATGTTTTTCACCTCTGCGTGATTCCAGTTGCGCTGCCAGGTCCGGCCGATCCGGCTGTTGAACCTGTTGCACCTGTTGAACAGGTACTTCGTTGCCTGCCGGTTGTTCTTTTGCTGTCTCGTCCATGTGTTTCCTCCGAGCGATCAAGAATGTAACTGTTCACCAGCACTCCTCCCGCGAACGACCCTCCGATGTCAACCACCCATCTGCCGGTGATCATGGATGATCATAGAAGTCGCCAGCAAACTGTTACAAATATTTCCTTATTTGGCTATTGCTATTTTTGGGTTGCAACCGCTGTCTCAGGTGGGCGGGGGCGACAGTCATGCTCTGCCCGCCCTCTGTCATCATGACTCCTGCGGTTTCTGTTCTGGTGACGGGTTGATGAGGGGGTAGGCTTGCTCCGGACCGATAACATTTTCATCACGAGCAAAGAGCGGTGGCGATTGCAGATAGGCGGTAACCAAGCCGGCGACCGCCCGCAGGGACTGGATATGAACTCGTTCATAGCCATGGGATGCATCAAGTCCAAAACAGATCAATGCAGTCCTGATATCATTGCCCGCCTCCAGGGCCGCGGCGGAATCGCTGCGGTAAAAGAGAAAGACATCCCGGCTGAACTCAATTTCATGCTGCATGCAGAGATTGATGAGGTGCCGGGTCAGATGCATGTCAAAAGGCCCGCTTGAATCTTTCATCCCCAAGGTAACGCCGGTTTCAATGGTGTTCTGATCAGGGGCAATAGCTCCGTTGTCCACAGAGACCATCTCCGCCACGTCACCATGGAGAATATGGGAAGCCCCAACGCCTACCTCTTCGGAGATGGTGAACAGCAGGTAACAGTCCAGCGGCGGCACCTCGTCATGTTCTTTGAGGGCTTTGGCCGCCGCCAGAATTGCCGCTACTCCGGCCTTGTCATCCAGGTGACGGGCATTGACATGGCCACTGGCACTGACCTCGTAACCGGGATCGATGGAGACATAATCGCCGACCCGCAGCCCCATATCCCAGAGGACATCCAGAGAAGCACAGATCTCATCCAGACGGATCTCCAGGTTGGACCAAACAGCCGGCTGCACATCCACCTCTTCGTTATAGCGATGCCCCGAAGCCTTGAGCGGCAGAATAGCACCCCGAAATTGGCGGTTATCCGAATGCACGGTGACTCGGGCCCCTTCAGAAAAGCGGGCGGACCAGGTACCGATGGGGACAAGACTCAAGCGGCCGTTTTTTTTCAGGCCTTTGACCATGGCGCCAAGGGTGTCGAGATGGGCGACAACGGCCCGGCGAGGGTATCCCTGTCCCCGGATACGGGCACGGATAGCTCCACGTCTGGTCAACTCATATGGAATGTCCAGGCTTTCCAGCTCGGAGCAGACAGCACGGACAATATCGTCGGTCATACCCGAAGGGCTGGGGATGTGAAGCAGTCGTTCGAGAATATGCTCCATATATTCAGAATCGATGCGAGGCAGCATTTATTCAATCTCCGCCAGATATCTGGTTTGTGGAAAAAGCAGGTCAATGAACCGCTCCGCCGTGGGCTGCGGTTCATGGTTGGCCAGCCCTGGCCGCTCGTTGGCTTCGATGATCACATAATCGGGCTGACCGATGTCCGGAGCAAGAAAATCAAAGCCCACCACAGGAATGCGCAGAGCGACCGCCGCAGCCTCTGCCGCCTGATTAAGATCCGGGTGTACATCAGCGGTGACATCATGAATAGTGCCGCCGGTATGGAGATTGGCTGTTTTCCGCACCCGCAGTTCCCGGCCCGCGGGCAGGCAATCATCAAGTCCGAAGCCCTGCCGCTCTATCGTCCGGATAGTTTCTTCATCAACGGGAATAACGCTTTCACCGTGGGTGGCTGCTGCCCGGCGCCGGCTTTGCCGTTCGATCAACTCGCGCACAGCCATGGTGCCGTTGCCCCGAATGCACGCCGGTTTGCGCACCGCCGCGGCCACCACTTTGTAATCAATGACAATAATGCGCAGATCTTCACCCCTGACAAACTCTTCGAGAATCACCTTTTCGCAGAAATTGGCGGCCTTGTCCACTGCTGCCAGCACCTCATCGATCTGGTCCAGATCAACAAAGACACCGGCGCCCTGCTCGCCCCGGGCCGGCTTGACCACCACCCGCTGATAACGTTCGAGAAAGGCGTTAACCTGTTCATTGGATTGGGCCACAGCCTGGGCCGGTACCCGCAGACCGGCTTGCTCCAGGATCCTCCTGGTCACCACCTTGTCGTCGCACCTGCTCATGGCGATGGCGGTGGTCAGTTCACAGAGCGACTCCCGACAGACAATACTTCTCCCGCCCAGAAAGAGCTCGAAATAGCCGTGCTCGGCATCGAGCACTTCGACTCCTATGCCCCGGCGCCGGGCTTCATTGGTTATGATCCTGGCATAGATATTGAGATCCTCTTCCGGGTCCGGACCGATGAACAGCGATTCGTTGATGAGATTTTTCTTCTTGATCGAATACACGGGGACTTGCTCGAAGCCCAGCTTGTCATAGAGGGCAATAGCCTCCTTGTTGGTGTGCATCACCGAAAGATCAAG
>SKJK01000021.1 GCA_007121995.1 Desulfobulbaceae bacterium | reverse complement strand
AGACTCCAAAAGGTATTGGTTGTTTCCAGATCAGCGGGAAGTTCATAGGTAAACGTGAGGAATTTCATGAATATTTTCAACCCCACTCCGGCCAGGAGCCCTTCGATCAGAAAGACGGGTACCGCGACAAGCAGATACCTCTGCCAGTTATATTTCCAGATAACAGCCTGCATAACTGCGGTCAGAAAAATACAGAAGGCCATATTCTGTACTCCGAAAGCACTGACCCCCAGGGCAAGTACAGGGGCCAGACCGGCTGCGATACCCGGGCAGCCGATGTAGTTACCCGGCCTGAACCAGGAAAAAATCCAACCAGTCAGGCTGGCAAACACCACTGTTGCCAGCCCAACCTTGATGGGATAAGCAGACATCATGGCAATCCCTACAGAAAGTGGAATGGCCATCGTTCCAGTGATCACGCCTGCCGCTGCATCGCGGCCCACATACTTGAGCTGAAACGCGGCAGATGCAGGCTGATCAACAGGCATTTTCCCAGTAGGCTCTTTTTTACTCACCGCCATAGATCCATTTTCCTGTGGTATAGGTTACAAATGAAGGGAAGGAGCTGAGCAGGCCATCAGGTGAACAGAACGCCCTAGTGGTGGGTACAAAGCTCTTTATTCGATGCCAGTCGCCTCCGCCAGCTCCCATGTTGAACACATCGCTCCCCCTTGTTCCATAGTAGGCGACATGTTCGGCCAGATCACAGTGTAGCACAGCAAAAACCGGAATGCGTTGCGAGTCAAGAATTTTCTAGCCTGAAATCAATCCGGACCGGATCTTATTCCAAATCTCATCGCAAAACTGTTGCCAGATCGGGATGTAAGCGGACCCGTACCAACTATACTCCATGCCAATAAGGGCATCCTGTACAACCAGGAGGCACTTTGCCTGCACAGGAAGAATTGAACCTGATTCCGTGACGACAGGAAGTCACGGATTCAGGTATAAATGCAGCGGCATTATTGGTAATAGGCCGAGAGGAGGGAAAACGGACGTAAAAAAAAAGAACCCCGGAAAGCACAGGCTTTCCGGGGTTTGCATGCACTGTTGAGGTGCAGAGCGCTTACACTGTTTTTTAAGTATTACGCAATGCAGGCGGCTTGGCAATGATGAGAAGGACCAGCGAGAGGGCCATTACGGCAGCGCCGGCGGCAAAGGGGATCATGTAGTTCCCCTGCAACTGGTACAGATAACCACCAACCCATGGTCCGGCGAGACCGGCGAAACCAAAGGAGCT
Organism: Desulfobulbaceae bacterium; assembly: GCA_007121995.1. GTDB lineage: Bacteria > Desulfobacterota > Desulfobulbia > Desulfobulbales > Desulfobulbaceae > Desulfobulbus. The sequence goes on along the minus strand of SKJK01000021.1, from coordinate 4,017 downwards.
GAACAGCAGGCCATAGTTGGATCCCTGCGCTGTGGGCCCATAGTAATTAACACACGCGGACGGGAACAGGGTAAACTGAGCACCATAGCTCCAACCAAAGATCAGGGCAACGATCCACAACATGGTCGCATTACCAGCCACCGGGTAGATAAGCAGCAACATGACGACCTGGATAGACCAGAGGAGAATAAAACATGGTCTGACCCCGATCTTATCGACGATGCCACCGATAATAACCCGGACAGCCGCATTGGAGAAGGCGAGAACACTGACAGCACCAGCAGCGGCCATGGGCGCCAGACCCCGGTCAATACCAGCACCTGCCAAGTGGCCAATAACCATCAGGCCGGAAAAGGCGGAGCAGAAGTAGGCGGCATACAGCATCCAGAACTGCGGAGTGGCTTTGGCTTCATCATGGGTGTAATCAACCTGTGCCTTGGTACCCGGCGCGGGTGCAGGTGGGTTCCAGCCGGCGGGCTTCCAGCCAGCGGGGGGGTTCTGAAGGCAGAGAGCAGAGAGGATACCGAGAACACCCATGACAATCCCCATATACCAGAAAACAGGACGCCAGCCCATATTGGCGATCATCCAGGTGGCAATAGGCGCCATGATAAAGGAGCCGAGACCCAGACCGACAACGGAAAAGCCGGTGGCAAGAGCTCGTCTGTCCGGCCACCATTTGGGACCGGTGGCGATGGGTGGGATATACGTCATGCCGCCGCCAAGGCCGCAGATGACACCGTAGGTGAAATACAGGCCGAGCTTTGTGTTAATGAACCCGGAAGCGACAAACCCCACCATAATGAGGATGGCTCCCATGAAGACGACTTTACGGGGACCGATTTTGTCGCTGAGGCGGCCGGAAGGAATGGCGGTAAGGCCAAAGACGAAACAGCAGAGTGAAAAGGCCAGCGCAATATCGGCACGCGTCCAGCCGAATTCAGCACTGAGTGGTGCGATGAAAACACTCCATGCATACAGCAAAAGACCACAGGCGGTACTACCGAATAATCCTCCCAACAAAGGTACCCAACGTGGAATAGGTGCGACTACTGGATTGCTTGTCACATCATTTGTAGCTTGTGCTTGACTCATTAATGCACTCCCCCTTTTTTAGTATAGGTTAACTGCTTACGGCATAGCACTTCCGACTTTCGACGTGTTCACCTCCCCTGTTGTCTTGAATTTTGTTGGTTGTTTTCCTTCTCTTAATCTTCTCCTGTCAAGTGTGTTTCGACTATAAAGGAGAAGGAAAGCACTGTCAATCAACAAAACGCATGCTTTTGGGCTGTCAACGCATTTTCTCGGTGCCCCGTGCTTCGCCAACCTGTGCACCAGAATCAGATCGTTCAGCCGATCCCGTCCCCCACGGAGAGCCTCACCCTCCAGCAACTGGCCAATTAAGTGGAGACAATTCAAGAGTCCAGCCGACACGGATCAGGGATCAGTCCACCGGAGGCGGGCCATCCCCCACCAACGGTAACACCTTGAGCACCTGAAAACGGACCAGATGCTTCGGCCCCTTGGCCGCGTCCTCTTGCGGGCTGAGGTGCCTGCGGGTCATGGCGGCGATCAGTTCGGGGTCATCGGATTCATCGATCTTGCGCAGAAAAAGTCGCAGGCCTTTGAATCCAGGCCCCTGCTCGATGAACATATAATTGGCTTGGTCATTTTCTTTAAGATGGGCATAAGTGAGACGCTCACGCATGATAAAGGCAAGGCTGTTATCGTCCATGATGTGGGGTTTGGCATAGATAGCAGTCGTCACTTCACCCGAGCCGGCAGCGGTGGCCATTATTCCGGTTCCCCGGATTTCAGTGAAATATTCTTGTAATAGCATATTCGTTCTTTCTCCTTGGTTCATTGTATTGTACTGGTGTCTTTACCAGACCATACCGACAAAAAATCATCCTTAACAGAAAAAACACTCAGAATCTGTTAAAAAGACGACCGTGAAGACCATCATCGCCTCCACTCCCTGCCTGGCCCTGATTGCCCATGCGTTGCGGATATCCACTTCGCCCAGTTGCCCCGGACGCCTGGAACCACAGCTTCATGAGTGCCGGCCAGGCCCTGTACCCGGTGACTCACATACGTATTGGGGCCTGCATTAAGCCCCTCCGGAATCAGTTAGCAAACACGCTACCCACCACCTTCGTAAACCAGGAGAAACACTACCATGACCGAAGAACCAAGAGAAATGCTAGAACTGCAGCAACAGATCGATCTCATCCTGGAGGCAGTCACATCAGGTGACTTGGACACCATCTACGATCATCGCGCCACCATCGTTTCCATGTATGCCCAGGCCATGGCTGAATTCCACTTTGAAGAAAATCAGCTCAACTGGCTCAATGAACTCCTGAACGCGGTGGAAACGAACGATCTCTCTCTCTGCCGTCGCCTGCTGGAACAGGAAAACGATACGGATATCCGCTTCCTCGCCACCCAATTCATGGCAGTCATGGCTGGCTTCTTTCATCATGACGAATGCCTGACCCTGGTCCAGGCCATCGGTCTCAATGCCTTGCTGCAGGGGATGGCCAGGGAGGAGTAACAAATTGTCATCGATCTGCGAACGAAATGGTTTGACGAGCTGAACAGTGCTCGTTATTTCTGAATAAGGACAAAATATAATCACCCTGGATGGACAGAAAACAATCCAGGGGGTATTTTCCAAGCAACATGGTGTTTGTGCGGAATACTGTCCACCGGCTCCCTTTCCACTGCCTGTTCCATGTGCGCCAGTGAGATAATTATGCATGCAATCAAGCTCCATACCAGCGGCGAATTGGGACGGCGGATTGAAATCGCTCGCCGCCTGCTGCGGCGGTGCATCCTGTGTCCCCGCCGTTGCCGGGTCAATCGCCTTGCCGGGGAGACCGGCTTGTGCGCCACCGGCATCCGGGCACGAGTGGCCAGCCATGGCCCCCATTTCGGCGAAGAACAGCCCCTGGTGGGAACCCGGGGGTCCGGCACGATCTTTATGGCCGGTTGCACCCTGCATTGCTGCTTCTGCCAGAATGACGATATCAGTCGGGGAGGGGATGATGCAGGCCAGGAGGTCGACCCCGGTGATTTGGCCGCTATCATGCTCGAACTACAGGCCATGGGCTGCCATAATATCAATCTGGTGACCCCCAGCCATGTGGTCCCTCAGATTCTGGCTGCCTTGTTGCTCGCGATTGAAGGCGGCCTTGACCTGCCCCTGGTCTATAATTGCAGCGGATATGAAAGTACTGCCACCCTGGCGCTGCTGGATGGTGTTATAGATATCTACATGCCGGATTTCAAGTTCTGGCACCCGGAAACCGCAGCCCGTTATGCGGGCGCCCCTGACTACCCCGAGCGGGCCAGGGAAGCACTGGTGCGCATGCACCGCCAGGTCGGTGACCTGGCGGTGGACTCGCATGGATATGCCCGGAGCGGTTTGCTGGTACGCCACCTGCTCATGCCGGAAATGATCAAAGAAACCAGGAAAATCCTGCATTTTATCGCCACCCGTCTCTCTACCACCACTTATGTCAACATCATGGGCCAGTATCACCCCTGCGCCCGTGCTGATCAATTTGAAGAATTACGCCGCACCATAACCGGTACCGAATACCGACAGGCCCTGGAGATGGCCCGGGCAATGGGTCTGACCCGGCTGGACCAACCAGACCTTTTCCGACTTTTACAACGTCTGCACCGGTGAGGCCAAGGATATTCTTTTTGACGCAAGGCTAAGCTTCTGGTATCTGAGCTCAATATCCTGTCTGGATGCCTCATGTTGACCAGGACCTGTTTGCCACTATCCCGGATCCGTGAGCGTGCGGCCGTAGGTTTCGAAGAGGCATATTGAAAAAAAACCGCCGCACGTATACATTAAGAACAGCCAAATATACCTCAGACAAGAGTTCAACCGTCACAGATTCAAAACCATCTCCTCTAAGACCAAGAGCTCCTGCTACCTGCACTCGGCACTTCATTCCTTTGACAGGAGAGTATCATGAGTAACCAGATCACCATCCGTTT
>SKJK01000042.1 GCA_007121995.1 Desulfobulbaceae bacterium | reverse complement strand
TCTGTTGATCGGAAATCCGGCGCTCCGTCTCGGGAACGTTGCGGGGTATATGGCCCTTAACAAACATATCAACTTCATCGTCAGCCAAAAGCCACAATGATCTGGTGGTGCCGATCAACTCCGGCTGAGCGACAACCATGCGCTGCAACTCGAAGGCTGCACCGCTGCTCACCAGCTTGCCGAGTGTGATTCGGTCACGTCGCCCCTGAACATCGGGAAACTGGACCAGCAGCGCATCCCGTATCAGAGCATTGTAATTAGCTGTGGCCAGATTATGCACAGCAAGCACTTCCGGATCGAAATAAACATCCAGCAGGACTTCAGTCTGACGAAAGGCGGTCCAGCCGTTGGCAACAATGGTACCAAGAAGCAGGAACAGAAATAGCAGACTGGAGATAATCGCTGCGAAGCCGAACCTGCGGAAACGTCGCTCTTTGCGATACCGTTGTGCCAGGCGGATATTGACCCTGTCCATGGTGGAAGGCTGTTTTTCCGACAGAGCTGCTTTTCCTTCCAGATGCTTGGTGCCGGTTGTTTCGTTATTCATATTCTTCCCGGTATTTGCGGACCACATAAAGGGCGATGACATTGAGGATCAAGGTGACCACGAACAGCAGCATGCCCAGGGCAAAGGCCGCCAGAGTCTTAGGACTGTCAAACTCCTGGTCGCCAACCAATAAGGTAACAATCTGCACGGTCACCGTAGTAACCGCCTGCAGAGGATTGGCGGTGAGATTAGCGGCCAGGCCGGCAGCCATGACCACGATCATAGTCTCACCAATGGCCCGCGACACAGCCAGCAGGATGGAGCCGACAATGCCCGGCAGAGCCGCCGGCAGGACGACCAGTTTGATGGTTTCGCTCCTGGTGGCTCCCAGCCCGTAGGAACCGTCCCGTAGCGACTGGGGTACGGCGTTGATCACATCATCGGAGAGTGAGGACACAAAGGGGATAATCATAATACCCATGACCAGCCCGGCGGCGAGGGCACTTTCCGAGGAGACCGACAGACCCAGTGTGGTCCCGAGATTGCGGATAAAGGGTGCCACCACCAGGGCAGCAAAAAATCCATAAACCACCGTGGGCACCCCGGCGAGGATTTCAAGCATGGGCTTGACAATGGCGCGAAACTTCGGCCCCGCATATTCGGAGAGATAAATGGCCGACATCAGGCCAAAGGGCACGGCAATGGACATGGCGATGGCGGAGATAAGAAAGGTACCGGCAAGCACCGGTACAGCGCCGAAACTCCCCGAACTCATGCCGGTCTGATCCGCCCGGATCGCCATCTGCGGACTCCAGTCCAGACCGAAAAGAAATTCAGTCAGCGAGACATGCTGAAAAAAACGAATGGATTCAAACAACAGAGAAAAAACTATGCCAATGGTAATGAAAACCGCAAAAATGGAACACAGGGCCAGAAAAACCTCAAATGTTCGTTCCACCATATTTCTGGCCCGCAGGTTCGGTCGAATTCGGCTATGGGCGAAATAGGCAGCTCCCAACGCCGTGGACAATACCACCACCGCCAGGGCTGCACTGCTGAGCCGGCGCAGGGCTGCATATTGATCAGCAGCCGCCTGGAGCAGCGGATCGATCTCCCGGGAAACAATATTGCCGGAGACCAGATTGCGCATATCATTGACCAGTAGATTAAGCTGTCCCGGGCTGAGATCACCCTGGGCCTCGACCAGACTTTTCATGGCTAGATTGACCATCAATGGGTCGGCGGCCATGTGCCAACCGATGACGATCACCAGCGCGGGAAGAGCACACCACAGAGCAATGAGCATCCCATGATATCCTGGCCGGGAATGCATTTTCACGGCTGCAGGATGGACGGCAAGGGCATGGGCCCGTCTCCTTCCCTGCCAATAGGCAAGGGCAGACAGGACAAGGACAAGGGCGATGAGCGATGTAGATGACATGGATACTTCCTTTGCTGTGCGGCGAGGCCATCTCACCGGAGACAGAACAAAGGTATTCTGTTATTATTAAAAGCAGGTTTAGCGACGATTAGGATTCGGTTAGGAATGTTGCAACCAGCAGATCAATATGGTTTACAATCCGCCTGCAACAACAATATCGGGAACGTACTCTTCCTGCTCTTCATCTCCGCACTCACACAGCGACAGAACGGTGCGGGACAGTTCAAAGGCAGTCAACGTTCACTGGGTGCAGGCAAAATTCTGCCTGCCCTGGATACTGGAACAACAAAAAAGGACAAAACATGGCCAGATGCATCGGCATTCTCACCGCGGGAGGCGACAGCCCAGGACTCAATGCAGCCATACGAGCCATCGGCAAAAGTGCACTCAACGCATATAATATGCAGGTCATCGGTTTCCGCGATGGATTCCGCGGTCTCATGGAAAACCGTACCGTCCTGCTCGAAGGCGAGATCCTTTCCGGCATACTTACCCTGGGTGGCACCATTCTCGGCACCAGCCGTGACAAGCCGCATAAAATGCCCGTCGGCTCCAGGGTGCAGAACATGACCGAAGTCATGCTGGACAATTATCACCGCCACAACCTGGAAGCCCTGATCTGCATCGGCGGAGGCGGGACCCAGAAAAACGCCCACCGGCTGGTCCAGGCCGGTATGCACATCATGACCTTGCCGAAAACCATTGACAATGATGTCGCCATGACCGACATCACCTTCGGCTTTGATACAGCGCTGTCCATTGCCACCGATGCCATTGATCGGCTCCATTCCACCGCCCACAGCCACCACCGGATCATCGTGGTTGAAATTATGGGCCACAACACCGGCTGGCTTGGTCTCGGTGCCGGCATGGCCAGTGGGGCCGACGTCATCCTCATCCCGGAAATCCCCTACGACATCAAACAGGTGGCAGATGCCATCCGCAGACGACGGCATCGGGGCAAAAACTTCAGTATCGTTGCGGTTTCCGAAGGAGCTCTTTCCATCGAGAGTGCTCGAAAACTGGCTGCATTACGAAAAAAGAAACAGGCGGGTGGTGACAGCAAACAGCAAAGAAAAACAACCGCCGCCCTGGAAGTCTTTAAAACCCAGCAGAACAACAACACGCTGCATTTGACCCGTCAATTGGAAGCCCTCACCGGTCTGGAAAGCCGATTGACCATCCTGGGCCACCTGCAACGAGGCGGAACTCCCACGGCCGCCGACCGAATCCTGGCGACACGCCTGGGATCAGCCTGCGCTGCAGCAATTGAAGAACAGCACTATGGCTGTATGGTGGCGGTGAAAGGAGAGACCACCGAGTTGGTGCCGCTGGAAAAGGTGGTCGGCAAACGCAAAGTCGTCCCTCTTGATCATCCCTGGATCCGGGCGGCCCTGGAAACCGGCACCTGCCTGGGCAATCACGTCTATTGAATCACGCACATTTCGGGCACCGACAGGGCTCATCGACCCCGACCGTCCCCAGTTCCCGCTGTCAGGGATTTTCGCTGCTGCGGACGATTTCCCCTTCCACCAGATAAATGATCTCTTCGGCTATATTTTTGGCCCGGTCGCCAATCCGCTCCAGGTGGCGAGCAATCAGATAGAGATTCACCAAGCTGGCAGCATCAGCCTGCCGACGGCCAATTTCCTCGATCACGGTTTTATAGGCCTGATCGCGAGACCGATTGACTTCGTCATCCATGAGGAAGATCTGCCGGGCCAGAGCGGCGTCCTCGGTTACCAGCGCATCCAGGCTCGCTTTGACCATCGCCAGTATTTTGGTGGCCATGGGCTGATAATCGAGCACATAGACAAAATCGCTCGTTTTTTTCTCGTTAATGGTCAAAATCCGTTTGGACAGGTTGACGGCAATATCGGCTATCCGCTCAAGTTCGCTGTTAATCTTAATGACCGCGACAATCAGTCTGAGGTCCCGAGCTACTGGCTGGTGCAGAGCAAGAATCTTCAGACACTCCTCCTCGACCCGGATCTCCATGTCGTCGATCTCCCAGTCCGAGGTCATGATCTTGCGGGATTCTTCCTCATCCCTGGTTTCAAGGATGGCGCAGGCGCGGCGCAAGCGGTCTTCCACAAGGGTTCCCAGGGTAATGACCATATCCTTGAGCTGATCTATTTCACGGTGAAAATACATATGTCTACTCACGGGAATCCTCCAGTTAATTTCCTACGGATGTTTTTTGCTGATTCAAGGGATTATGTTCTTGCCCTGACAAGCGGCCATCTGCCTGTCGTGACCGGTCCGTGATCCGTCCATGCGTTGCGAAACGATCTTAGCATAACATAATGTAACAAATACCAAGGTACAGGGTCTTGGTTACCACTTGGTTAAGAATGGATTAGGATAGTGTTAGCCACTCTCTTTTTTATTGCATCACGGGTACTGCTGCATAAGAATATGCACAAAACAGATTATTACTGGGAGAAAACAGCGTGAAAAAACCAAGCATTCTGGTTGTCGAGGACGATACCGACATCCAACAGCTTGTCAGTTACAACCTGATCAAATCAGGCTTCAATGTCACCTGCGCCGACAGTGGTGAAGAGGCGCTGCAACTACTCGGTCGCGAGCTGTTCGACGCCATGGTCCTCGACCTGATGCTGCCGGGCAAAGATGGTAACGAAGTCTGCCGGGTAGTACGCAACCAGGAATCGACCCGTGCCATCCCGATCATTATGCTTACCGCGAAAAGCGAGGAGGATGATATCGTCTCCGGTCTGGAATGCGGTGCCGATGATTACATCACCAAACCCTTCAGCGCCCGGGTACTGATTGCCAGGATCGAAGCCGCCCTGCGCCGCACCCCGGAGCAGCCACCTGATTTCGACGAGGCAGCCGGTGTGATCATTCGCCACGGTATGGAGATCCATCCCGGTCGCCATGAAGTTCGGGTCAACGGTGAAGAAGTCCATCTTACCGCCTCTGAATTTACCATTCTTGAACTGCTCGCCAACAGGCCGGGCTGGGTCTTTTCCAGGCAACAGATCATCGACCAAGTGCGAGGATATGACTACAGCATCACTCCGAGGGCGGTGGATGTGCAGATCTTCGGTCTGCGCAAAAAACTTGGCCCTTCAGGATCATGTATAGAGACGGTGCGAGGCATCGGGTACCGGATACGGGAATGATTGCCCTGCCCACACCCTTATCGACCGCACCAGATGACCTCTCTAACTTCGTTTACAGAGATTCCTATGCGTAATATTCGACTTTTCTGGCAGATCTTCCCCACCTGTGTGGGCATCACGGTTTTTTCCCTTGTGCTCGCCGCCTGGCTGACCACAACCACCAGTCATGCGTTTTATATCGATCACCTGAAAACCGACCTCCGGGATCGTGCCCTGCTGTTGGA
>SKJK01000158.1 GCA_007121995.1 Desulfobulbaceae bacterium | reverse complement strand
TGGCCTGATACTGGGTATCATCGACCGACAGCGGCAGGCCGTGCACTGGAACCTGCGCCGGGATCGCCGATTGTTGCTCCTGGCATGGATGGTGCTGATCTTTGTCGGCGGCTATTCTTTTGTCCGCTATCAGGTGGTGGAGCCCATCCTTGCCCGATCACTGCAGGCCCGGGTTGCCGTGGTTCAGGGGAATATAGATCAGTCGATTAAATGGTCGGAAAAAATGAGGGCAGCCACGGTCACCACCTACCTGAATCTTTCCCGCCAGGTGCTGGACGGGGAGGATACCGAACTGGTGGTCTGGCCGGAAACCGCCCTGCCGTTTTTTCCCCAACAGGATGCGCTCATGCATCGGGTCACCGGTTTTGTCACCACCGCCAATACCTGGCTGTTGACCGGGGCACCGCTGTACACAATTGTTCCAGAGGAGGATGCAGCTGACCAGGTTGAGTATTTCAACGGGGCCCTGCTGATTGGTCCCGGTGGTCAACCGGGTGGCCAGTATACCAAGCAGCATCTGGTTCCCTTTGGCGAGTACGTGCCCCTGCGCCGTTACCTGCCTTTTCTGGAACCGCTGGTGGTCAGTATCGGTGATTTTACTGCCGGCACTTCGTCGACACCACTGGAGCTGGGAGCGATGCGGCTGGGAGTCCTGATCTGTTATGAATCGATTTTTCCCGATATTGCCAGGCAGACTGTGGACCAGGGGGCCAATCTGCTCGTTAATCTCACCAATGACGCCTGGTACGGGCGATCAAGCGCCCCATACCAGTCCATGGCCATGGCGGTCTTCCGCGCCGTGGAAACCAAGCGGACCCTTATCCGGGCGGCCAACACCGGCATCAGCGGTGCTGTGGACCCCCTGGGGCGGATAGTCGGCGAAACCGCTCTCTTCACCGAGGCGGCCGTGCTCGTTCAGGCTCCACTGCTGACGGAGGAAACCGTGTTCAACCGGCAGGGCTATCACTTCGGTGCCGGTTGCGCTCTTCTTATCCCGCTGCTGCTGGTGGTCCGCGGGCGGCAGCGCTGAGCATCGTCCCACAGGCAACGCTCATCGTCTCTCAGGCCTTTTTCCTGTTGCTCCCCTTTCCCTCTTGAGACTTGCGATGATTCTGTTTAATATTATTGATTGATTTGCACAGCATAAAGCGTTCACCACCACCAGGGCTGGGCGCATATGCTTTTTAATATTGACCCTGGATCAAAATAGAGAGGCATGCCATGACGGAAGTGACCGAATCAGCGGAAGCGAAACAAGTACTTGAGAGTCTCAAGGCCAAAATGCTCGTGCTCAAGGAGCATCTTTGACTTAGATGACAAACGAGAACAGGTCGAATTACTGGAACGGCAGACCCTCAGCCCGCAGTTCTGGGACGATCAGGCCGAAGCCAAACGGGTGCAACGCCAACTGGGGCAGTTGCAGGATCTGATCGGGGTGTGGCAGAAACATTTCAGCGATCTCGAGGATGCTGATATGCTCCTGGATATGGCGCTTGAGGAAGACGACAGGGAAACGTACCAGGAGGTAGTCGCCGGGCTGGATAAATTGCGCCGACGCATCGACCAGGTCGAGTTGGAATGCATGTTCAGCGGTGAACATGATGCCAACAACGCCATTCTCACCATCCATGCCGGGGCCGGCGGCACCGAGGCCCAGGACTGGGTGGGCATGCTGTTGCGCATGTATCTGCGCTGGGCGGAAACCAAGGGATTCAAGACTGATATCCTGGATCTGCTTCCCGGCGATGAGGCCGGTACTAAAAGTGTGACCTTGCTCATCAAAGGCAAGTATGCCTATGGGTATCTTCGATCCGAGGTCGGCATTCATCGGCTGGTGCGCATTTCACCTTTTGATGCCAGCGGCCGGCGGCACACCTCCTTTGCCTCGGTCATGGTCATGCCGGAACTGGACGACGATGTTGATATCGAGATCAACGATAAAGACCTTCGTATTGACACTTACCGGGCCAGTGGTTCTGGCGGACAGCATGTCAACAAGACGGACTCGGCCATTCGGATTACCCATTTTCCCACCGGCATCGTGGTGCAGTGTCAGAATGAACGGTCCCAGCACCGCAATAAGGACATGGCCATGAAAATGCTCATGGCGCGTCTTTTTGAGCGGGAGAAGGAGGATCAACTCCGTGCCCAGGAAAACCTTCAGGGGGACAAGAAGGAAATTGCCTGGGGCAGTCAGATCCGCTCTTATGTGCTCCAGCCGTATCGGATGATTAAAGACCATCGCACCAACTGCGAGGAAGGCAATGTCGATGCTGTGCTTGACGGCCGGATCGATCCCTTTATTAAATCGTACCTCCTCTGGCAGCCTTGAGGCGGTACCGGAGTGTATCATGTCAACCACCATTCGGGAGCAGCTCGAGGAGCAGGAACAACAGAGGCTCTCGCCCTGGGCCTGCCTGAGTAGCCGCTCCCGGGGGCGCTTGTTCGGGGACAGCGATCCCTGCACTCTGCGCACCGTTTTTCAGCGTGATCGGGACCGGATTATTCATTCCAAGACCTTTCGGCGACTCAAGCACAAGACCCAGGTGTTTCTCGCCCCGGCCGGGGATCATTACCGGACCCGCTTAACCCATGTGCTCGAAGTCTCGCAGATCGCCCGGACCATGGCGGTCAGCCTCCGCCTTAACGAGTATCTCACCGAGGCTATTGCTCTGGGGCATGATCTCGGCCATACCCCCTTTGGTCATGCCGGCGAATACAGCCTCAACCTGCTCCATCCCAAAGGGTTCAAGCATTTTCGCCAGAGTCTGCGCATTGTTGATTTTCTGGAAAACGAGGGCCGCGGCCTCAACCTGACCTGGGAGGTGCGCAACGGTATTCTCAAGCATTCCAAGGGCTACGGTGACATCCTCCCCGAAGGAAATGCGGAGTTGGCCGCCACTCTGGAAGGGCAATTGGTGCGGGTGGCGGATATCATGGCTTATGTCAACCACGATATGGATGACGCCCTCCGGGCCGGTATGCTCCACCAGGACGATCTGCCCCAACATCTGCGCGATGTGCTCGGCGACCGCTCTTCTCAGCGGATCAACGCCATGGTTGGGGATCTGGTGACCACGACCCTGGACCGCAACGACGGCCGCCTCCACCTGAGCCGGCGGATGAACGATACCATCACCGAACTGCGGGCCTTTCTTTATGAGAATGTATACCGCCACTGTCGAGTCCATAATGAGTTTGAAAAGGCGCAGCGCATTATCCGCGACCTGTACGGCTTTTTCCTTGAGCACGAGTTTCCGGAAACTGAGTTCGGTTCCTGTTGCCGTCATCGTGATCCGGTGCAATCGGTGCAGGAAGAGCAGCAACGCCATCGTCGGGTCTGTGATTTTATCGCCGGGATGACCGACCGCTATGCCCTGGATCTCTATGCCCAGATCTTTATGCCCAAACCCTGGAGCGTGCTCTGAGGGCCTGGTGTTTTCCCTTCTCAGCCCTCCGGGCGACAGCCATCTATTCAAGGAACTATGAACGAGACCGACGACAATACAACCGCGAAATACGATCTCCCCAAGGCCTATCAGTTCACCGAGGTGGAACAACGCTGGTACACCCGCTGGCTGGAGGACAAAACCTTCCGCGCCCGCATGGAGACCGGTCGGCCCTGTTTCAGTATCGTCATTCCCCCACCCAATGTCACCGGGGTGCTCCATATCGGTCATGCCCTCAATAATACCCTGCAGGATCTGCTGGTCCGCTATCACCGCATGCAGGGCGACAACACCCTCTGGGTGCCGGGAACCGATCATGCCGGTATTGCCACCCAGAATGTGGTCGAACGGCAGTTGGCCAGTGAGAATTTGAATCGCCACGATCTCGGTCGTGAGCAATTCATCGAACGGGTCTGGGCCTGGCGGAAGGAGAAGGGTGGCACCATCATTAACCAGTTGAAACGGATGGGCGCTTCCTGCGACTGGGAGCGGGAACGTTTCACCATGGATGAGGGCTTGTCTCAGGCGGTGCGGGAAGTCTTTGTCCGCCTGTACCAGGAAGGGTTGATCTACAAAGGCGACTACATCGTCAACTGGTGCCCGCGCTGCCACACCGCCCTGGCCGACGATGAGGTCGAGCACGAGCCCACGGACGGTAAGCTCTATCATATCCGCTATCCCCATGCCGATGGGTCCGGGTATGTGGTGGTGGCCACCACCCGGCCGGAGACCATGCTCGGCGACACGGCAGTGGCGGTGCATCCCGAGGATGAGCGCTACCAGAACCTTGCCGCCGTCGGCATCAACCTGCCGCTGACCAGCCGCACCATTCCGGTGGTCTTTGATCATCATGTGCAGCGGGAATTCGGCACTGGTGCCCTCAAGGTCACTCCGGCCCATGACCGCGACGACTACGAGATCGGCCTGCGGCACAACCTGGAGCGACTCAAGGTGATGGATGATCACGGGGTCATGAACGAGGCCGCCGGGACCTATGCCGGCCTGGACCGGTTCGCCTGCCGCAGGCAGGTGGTCCGGGATCTGGAAGCCTTAGGCCTTATGGACAAGATCGAAGACTACCAGCATGCCGTGGGCAAGTGCTATCGCTGCACCACCGTGGTCGAGCCTACCACCTCCAAGCAGTGGTTCGTTTCGGTCCGGCCCCTGGCCGACAAGGCGGTGGCCGCGGTGCAGGAGGGACGCATCAACCTCTATCCCAACACCTGGTACCGCACTTTTTATGTGTGGATGGAGAACATCCGTGACTGGTGCATCTCCCGGCAGATCTGGTGGGGTCATCGCATTCCGGCCTGGACCTGCGGGGGCTGCGGGGAAATGATTGTCGCCCTTGCCGATCCCGAGGTCTGTTCCTCCTGTGGCAGCGCCGAGTTGACTCAGGAGACCGATGTCCTTGATACCTGGTTCAGTTCCGCCCTCTGGCCTTTTTCCACCCTGGGCTGGCCGGAGAACACCAGAGAGCTGCAGTTGTTCTATCCGACCTCGGTGCTGATCACCAGCTTTGACATCCTCTTTTTCTGGGTGGCACGGATGATGATGATGGGGCTCCATTTCATGGACGAGGTCCCGTTCCGCGATGTCTATCTCCATGCCCTGGTGCGCGACAAACACGGCAAGAAGATGTCTAAGTCCACTGGCAACGTCATTGATCCCTTGGACATGATCAAGCAGTACGGCACCGACGCCTTCCGTTTCACCCTCACCGCCTTTGCTGCTCAGGGCCGTGAAATCCGCATGGATGAAGAGCGCATCGACGGCTACCGCCGCTTTATCAACAAACTGTGGAACGCGGCCCGTTTTGCCCAGATGCATCTTAAGGAGGCTGACCCGGGCATCA
>SKJK01000333.1 GCA_007121995.1 Desulfobulbaceae bacterium | reverse complement strand
TGACCTCTGCTGCGACCATTCTCATTGTCGAAGACGACGCCATCCTGGCCCTGGTCCTGGATGAGATGGTATCCCGCATGGGGTATACCGTGGTCGGTCCCCTTCCTTCAGGTGAGGAGGCCTTGGCTTTTCTGGCCGGCAACCAGGTGGATCTGGTCCTGATGGATATCAACCTGGCCGGGACTCTCAATGGTATTGCAACAGCTGAGACACTGCATAGGACATCGGATATCCCTGTGGTGTTTCTGACCGGTCTCAGCCAGGATCTTCTGCTGGCACAGGCCAAAGTTACCGGACCATACGGCTATTTGATCAAACCCGTGTCTGAGCGGGAGCTTGCCGCCACCCTGCAAATGGCCCTGTACCGGCATGGTTTGGATCGTCAACTCCGCGAGAGTATGGAAAAGCTTCGCGAAAGCGAGCAGAATTTCAAAAACCTGGCGAATTCCGGACAGGCGCTGATCTGGACTACAGGCACGGATAAGCGTTTTGATTATTTTAATGAATTTCGTCTGCAATTTACTGGGGGGGTGATTGAAGACGAAATCACTAAAGGGTGGCTGGAAGGCGTACATCCCGATGATCACCAACGCCTATGGCAAACCTACTGCGATGCATTTGACCAGCGGGCCAAGTTCTCTGTGGAATACCGACTGCGCCGAAACGATGGTGCCTACAGGTGGATTCTGGACGAGGGATGCCCCCGGTACAGCAGCGATGGAGCTTTTCTCGGGTATATCGGCCATGGGCTGGATATAACCGAACGGAAGCAGGCGGAGGAGGAGAACGCCCAGCTCGAAATTAAAAATCGAAACCTGCAGAAGGCTGAAAGTCTGGGACAGATGGCCGGGGCCATAGCGCATCACTTCAACAATCAGCTCGGTGTGGTCATGGGGAATCTGGAGATGGCCATCGATGACCTGCCCGTGGAATCAACAACCAGGGGGTTTCTCGTTTCTGCCATGCAGGGAGCCCTTAAAGCAGCGGAAGTCAGTGGTTTGATGCTTTCGTATCTCGGCCAGAAAACAGGTACCCGCCAATCGCAGGATCTGGCTGAGATCTGCCGGCAAAGTCTGCACTTGCTGCAGAAACTCATCCCTGAAGATTTGAACTTCACGGTCGACATGCCATCACACGGGCCATACATCCGCGCCAATGCCAGTCAGATACAACAGGTCTTGACTAATCTGGTGACCAATGCCCTGGAGGCTGTCGGCGAAAACCAGGGTACTGTGGCCCTGACCGTCACAACCGTTACAAGGGCCGAAATTCCGGTAGGATATCGTTTTCCCCTTGATTGGCAGGGAGAGGATTGCGAATATGCCTGTCTGGAAATTGCCGACACCGGCAGTGGCATTGCGACAGTCGATATCGACAAAATCTTTGACCCTTTTTATTCCAGTAAGTTCACCGGTCGCGGTCTTGGTCTCCCCGTGGTCTTGGGGATTGTCAAGGCGCATGGTGGAGCGGTCTCCGTGGCCAGCAGCAAAGGCCGGGGCAGTATCTTCCAGGTATTTTTGCCGATAGCGGAGGAGAGTGTTTTCCTGCAGACTGATGCAGCTGCCTCTTCCTTGACTGGGGTTGAGTGTGGTTCGGTTCTTCTGGTCGAGGATGATGCAATGATGCGGGAAATGGCAACAGCCATGCTGACCCGCCTGGGATATAAGGTCTTGGCAACACAAAACGGGTTTGAGGCAGTGGAGGTGTTCACGCAACATGCTGACGAGGTGCAGGTTGTCCTTTCCGACTTGAGTATGCCGCAAATGAATGGGTGGAAACTGCTGGCTGCCCTGCGCCGCATTCGTCCCGGCATTCCGGTGGTTCTGGTCAGTGGCCATGAAGAGTCCCAAGTGCTTGCCATTGGCTATCCGGAACGACCACAGGCCTTCCTGCGTAAGCCGTATCAGAAAGCGGCGCTCAAGGAGGTTCTGGATCAGGTGCTGGAGAAAGGTTGATGATAACGTCCGTGCGGGACTGGGCTGCTTGTTGGCAGGCTTTGTTGCCTTTTCAAGGTGGGGCTCCCAAACTCCGCTGGAAAACCCTCTTTGAAGGAATCACAAGCAGGGTCGGGATCGAACAGAAAAAGAATATGGTATCTACGTGATGTCACGTGCGGTCCAGAACGAAGGCAATCCCGATTTTTCATGGTCGCAATGAGACACAACAACTCAAGGGAGTACGAAGTGACGCAGATGACGGAACCGAGCGCAGATGTTCAAGAGGGAAGCAAAAGGCCGCCGGCTATTACGATAATCTGCGTGGTGGGGTTTATCGGCGCCCTGCTCAGCATCCCGATGTTTTTTTCACCGGTCGGGCCGAGCATCGGCACCTGGTACCTGCCATACCTGTTTTTTTCCGTGGTGCTCCAAGTAGTCTGCATGATTGGCCTCTGGCAGATGCGCAAATGGGCCGTGTACACCTACACCACCTTCATGGTCCTCAATCAACTGGTCCTTTATAACTTCGGGATATGGAATATCGAGGGGATGCTTCTTCCCGTAGTGGTCGTCTTTTTCCTTTTCAGACATGTTGCCAAGATGACCTGAGGGATACCTCGTTCAGGTTAATTGATCGTGGACACTTTGCACTTTGTCGGCCATTGACTGGCTGCGATCGATGCGGGTGCCAAGTTTGATGGTGGTGGTGACCCGCGGTGCGCCCATTGCGTGCACACGTTCATGGCACTGCTTGACCGCAGCCATGACCGCGTCCCAATCACCTTCGATGTTGGTGCCATAGGCATGTAGTTGCGTCTTCAGGCCGGCTGCCTGAAGAACCCGATGGCATTCGGCTACATAGGTGGACACCGAAACACCGACGCCCAGAGGGACAATACAGAGATCCATAATAACGTTCATACTGTTCTCTCTCGAGCATCCACAGGGCGGATGCGGGGTGATGAAAATACTGTGTGCGGAAACCAGTTCTTCCCGAAAATGCAGGCCTCGTTTTCCACGCCAATGGAGCAATACCTTGCCTTCGCTTTGCCGTGGGAGTTCCTGCTCTCACTATGCACCAAAAAGGCTCTAAACACAACCTGGAACTCCCACTAACCTCGGCCTCTGCATGGTACGGATGGCAGTGGCGCCGACGCGTTGATGCCATCCGAGGAGAGCGCTCTGAGCGCTGGTCCGGTGCAGCTGGTCTGTAGTATGGTCGCATGCACCTGTCACGAAAAGCTGGAGACGCATTCCTGATGCCGGGACAGAGCAAAGTATTGCCATTAATTCTGCGGCAAATTGAGGGCCTCGCTGATGGCGAGCGGATGAGGGTGCTCTTTTCGCAGGGGGGCGGGCAGGCTGTTGCGCGCTTCCCTGGCCGCATCCATGGTGGTGTACCTTCCGTAAAAAACATGAATACTGGGTGGTACGGTATTGTGGCGTAACAGATACAACTGATCCCTGGCCTGATAATAGGCATCTTCCACCAAAAGAGCAGCGATTTCAGCTTCGGCTTGGTCCGAGTTCACGCGCCGGACGTAAATTGTATGCTCACCTCGGTACGCCCCGGCCACCCAGCCGGCACTGGCCCGTAGACGTTCCTGAAAGATTACTGAGCCGTCTCTGGGGATTGTGTCAGCGATTTCCGACGGTTCTTCTGTTGTCGCGATCTCGGCATCGGGGGGGGGCTGCTCACTGAGGTCGCGATCCTCTGCCGGTGTATCGCGGTCTTGTTCCACCTGTCGGGTGGCTGTTATGGGAGCGACCGTGGTCTCTTGGTTGTTGACGGTTTCGGATGAGGTCTTTTCGTCGGTGCCGCTCCCGGTCAACAGGCTGATCAGCACTACCAGCAGGACAAGACCGGCACCTGCGAAGGCGACATTTTTAGAGCGAGGGGCCAATTGTCCGATCACCGACCAAAAGCGTCTCTTCCTGCTACGGTGGACAGACGGGTAGAGAACATGGCTTGCCTGCACATGGTTTGCTTGTTGCGAGTAGGCCGTTTGCAGAGCTTTTTCTGCCAGGTTGTTGATTTTACCTAAGTTTCCTTGAGACAGTTGAAAGATTTTGGCCACAGCAGCCTCGGTGAAGAGGTCCTCTGATGTCTCGCGATCAGGGCCTGCGGTATTGATCCGAAACCTGAGATATTGGCTGGTCTGCTCTTCAGATAAAGGGGCCAGGGTATACTCCGGGCCGGTGTCGACTTTACTGTAGAAAACAGAGAGCTGCTTCAGGTTGGCCTGCAGTTCCGGTCGGCCGCTGAGGAGAAGGGTCAGGGCAAGATCCTGCTCGTTTTCACAGCTGAAACGAATCAACCGTTCCAGAGTGGCCAGAAAGGTTTTTTCTGCCTCGTCAATGATCAGGACGGTCTTGCTGCCCCGGTTTTTGCTGGTCTTAAGCAGGTGAAACAACTCTTCCACCGGGTCGATCGGCTCTTTTTTGTCCGCCAGGTTGGTGCCCAGGCCGAGACAGATAATGCGGACGAGATCATCAAAAGCACCCACAGGATTGTCGATATGAATAACTTCATGGGTGCGCGGCAACTGATCAGAGATGAACCGGCAGAAAAAGGTCTTGCCCACCCCTTGCGCACCGATGAGTTTGACCAGGGGCGGGCCTTGGTGGATAGCAGCAAGTAATGACTGGGACAGGGTTTCCCACTCGGGGTGCTGAAACAGGAACTGCGGATCCGGTTCCTGTCGGAAAGGTGGTTGATCCAGATGAAAATAGTGGCGATACATGGGAACAGGGTTCTCCTCAATGCGGTTGGGTGGAAAAGGGTGCAAGTGTACTCCGCGGATGCGGGGCAGGGACCGGTTGGTTGTCTACCGGTACCATAACAGGAGTATTGATGAGATCGGCCAGCGGCAGGACTCGATGGGTACGCCGCAGGCAAGAAAAAAGCGAATCGAGTTCTCGCAGCCAAAGGTCGCTATGGTGTTTATTCCGGGGTGGGTTGTCGTGGAGAAGCAGGATCTGCCCAGGCCGCAGATGCCGCAGCACCCTGGCCGCCAGGTGCTCGATATTGCGGTTGCCGCGGTCATTGATCCGGCAGCTGAAGGTGACGGCCTGTAATCCCAGCCGGGCGAGAACCGGTCCGAGGCGTGGATTGGTTATGCCCACCGGCGGCCGGAACAGTAACGGTCGAATGCCCATGGTAGCCAGAATGTCCTGGGTGGTCCGGATATCTTTGTGCAGGGTTCGGGTCGTACGGAGCATGAGCAGGTTGTCGTGGCGGAAGGAATGGTTACCGATGGTCTGCTGATGGGCGACTATGGCCTGGATCAGTTCCGGATGGGCAGCGGCATTGCGGCCGGTGACAAAGAAGGTGGCCGGCAAGGAGTGCCGGGCCAGGAGTTCCAGCAGTAGTGGGGTCGAAGCAGG
>SKJK01000008.1 GCA_007121995.1 Desulfobulbaceae bacterium | reverse complement strand
CAGGTCGAAAAAGGAATCCATGGTCAGCATGTACGGCTCCTGAACTGTGGGGTGGCAAGAGGAGGCATGACAGGTCCTGTATATTGAGCCCCTGGGAATTATTCAAGGAAAATTTTCTTTGTTGCCATGGCGCGGCCGCTGCCTTGACTTCGGATTCGGTTGTGTTTACTGTCGAAGGACCGCTCAGCGGAAATATAGGCGTTTGTGGTGAATTTAAGGAGGAAAAACGTGGAATTTGATGATTCGTTATCGACCAGCATGGGTGACTTCGGGGAACATGCGCAGGACCTGGAAATTCCCGAATCTCTGCCCATGATGGCGGTTCGGGATGTTGTCGTTTTTAATTATATGATCATTCCGCTGTTTGTCGGTCGCCCTGGTTCCATTGATGCTGTGAATGATGGCCTGAGCAACAACAAATTGTTGATGCTGGTGACACAGAAAGATCCGACCAAGGATGAGCCGGAAGAAAAAGACCTCTACAAAGTGGGCATGGTGTCCATGATCATGCGGACTCTTAAATTGCCCGACGGCCGATTGAAAGTGCTGGTTCAGGCTCTTGCCAAGGCTCGTGTCCGTACTGTTCTCCAGGAAAAACCTTTTTATCGGGTCGAGGTCGATCTGATAGAAGAACCTGACTCCGGCGAGATCACGGTGGAAACCGAGGCATTGATGCGCACTGTACGCGAGCAGACGGAAAAGATCATGTCGCTGCGCGGTATTCTTTCCTCAGATTTGATGATGATTATCAACAATATCGAGGAGCCGGGAAGACTGGCCGATCTGGTTGGTTCCAATTTGCGCCTGAAAATATCGGAATCGCAAAAGATCCTGGAAACCATTGAGCCCACTGAACGATTACGTCTGGTCGCTGATTTGCTCCATAAAGAACTGGAGGTGTCCACTGTTCAGGCCAAGATTCAGTCGGATGCCAAGGAAGAAATGTCTCGCGGTCAGCGGGAGTATTTTCTCAGAGAACAGATCCAGGCATTGAAGCGCGAACTGGGAGACGAAGATGGTTACTCACAGGAAATAGAAGATCTCCGTAAACAGTTGCGCAAGAAAAAGATGCCGAAGTATGCCAAGAAGGAGGCGCGCAAACAGTTGAAGCGGCTGGAGATGATGCACCCGGATGCTTCCGAGGCTACCATTGTCCGCACCTATATTGACTGGTTTCTTGATTTGCCCTGGCGCGAATCCTCCAAAGACATGCTTGACCTCAAAGTTGCTGCCCAGGTTCTTGACGAAGATCATCACGGACTGGAAACCATCAAGGAGCGTATTCTTGAATATTTAGCGGTGCGAAAGCTCAACACGAATACCAAGGGACCGATTATCTGTTTTGTCGGTCCTCCCGGTGTGGGGAAAACCTCCCTGGGGCAGGCCATTGCCAAAGCCATGGGGCGTAAATTTTACCGGCTTTCTCTGGGAGGTATGCGGGACGAGGCGGAAATACGTGGGCATCGCCGGACCTACATCGGAGCTCTGCCAGGGCGTATACTCCAGGGACTGAAAAATGTCGGTGCCAATAATCCGGTCTTCATGATGGATGAGATCGATAAGATTGGCGACGATTACCGTGGTGATCCTTCTTCTGCCTTGCTCGAGGTCCTGGACCCTGAACAGAACAATTCTTTTTCCGATCACTATATGAATCTGCCCTTTGATCTGTCCAAGGTCATGTTCATCACCACCGCCAATAGAAGCGACACCATTCCCGGCCCCTTGCTTGACCGTATGGAAGTGATCCAACTCTCCGGTTATACCCTTGAGGAGAAGATGGTGATCGCCAGAAAGTATCTGCTACCGCGCCAGATCGGTGAAAACGGCATTAAAACCAGTCAGATCAAGGTCAATGACCAAATGCTGGAAGCCATTATCAGCAAATACACCCATGAAGCCGGGGTAAGAAATCTTGAACGTGCTCTGGGGAAAGTGTGCCGAAAAATAGCACGCAAGGTGGCGGAGGGCGGCAAAGGGCCCTATGTGATTTCAGAAAAAACCATGGAAAAATACCTTGGCCCACCCAAATACCTCCCCGAAGCTGAGATTGATACCAGCACCCAGCCGGGATTGGCTGTTGGCTTGGCCTGGACTGAGGTTGGCGGTGAATTACTTCACATCGAAACGTCAGTGTTGCCCGGAAAAGGGAAATTATTATTGACTGGACAATTAGGCGAGGTGATGAAGGAATCAGCTCAAGCTGCTCTTAGTTACTGCCGCAGTCGCTATGCTGATTTGAATGTGGCGCCTGAATATTTTGACACTGTGGACGTCCATGTCCATGTTCCTGCCGGAGCTATTCCCAAAGATGGGCCTTCAGCAGGCATTACGATGACTACTGCACTGTTTTCCGCCATCAGCGGTAAAGCGGTACGGCGGGGTATTGCCATGACCGGTGAAGTCACTCTACGTGGCCGCGTCCTGCCCATCGGTGGCTTGAAAGATAAAGCCCTGGCGGCCTTGCGAGCCGGTATTTCTCAAGTGCTTATTCCCGAGGAAAATCAAAAAGATCTCGTTGAAATTCCAGAAGAATTGCGCAAGAAAATCACCTTTTATCCGGTCAGTCACATGGATCAAGTTATAGAATTGACCTTGGGGAAAATCGCCGGGCGGAGTCGCAAAGCGAAAAAAGCGACGACATCTGTTGTTGAGTGAGGCTTTGAAGCGTGATGGCCGGGGGAACATGTCCTCCGGCCTTTTCTGTTGACCACCTTTTTTCCGTTCTGTTTCAAGCCGAAGTACATTCTTTATCCTGCTGACACGAACTCCACCACTGTAAACTGGCTGAAATCATAACGATCAGCCGATTTGATTTATTGATGGCAGGTTGTTTTGAGCTGCCTGGACTTTGTTTGCGGTACATCAATGCGTAAAGTGGCCCTGTCGCTGTTTGTTGTCTTATTTTTGACCAGTGCCGGAGTCGGTCTCTGGTTCTGGTCCTATCTGAGCTCAGCCGCCCCCGGAGACGGTGAGGTTGTTGTTCTCATTCCCAAGGGGGCCGGCGTTCGGACCATCGGCAGCATTCTGCAGGCAAACGATGTCCTCAGAAATGATATCCGCTATCTGATCCTGGTTCGCTTGACCGGTCTCGGACCTGGTCTTCGGGCGGGAGAGTACCGCATCCCCCGAAATCTGACCCCTCCGGAAGTTCTGCGTATGCTCAGCTCAGGCGAAACGATTCGCCACCAGATCACAGTTCCCGAGGGCATAACAATGGAACAGGTGGCCTCTATTTTCGCCAGAGATGGCTGGGTCGATCGAGATCGTTTTCTGGAGCTTGCGCGGGACCCCCGTTTTATCCAGGAGCTGGGAATGGAAGTGCCTCACCTCGAGGGGTATCTGTTCCCGGAGACCTACACCTTGAGCCGACTCGAAACCGATGAGAAAATACTTATTCGGACGATGGTGAACAATTTTCATCGCGTCTGGAGAAAAATAGAGTCGGAAAAGCCCCAAAATTTGAACCGGCACCAGGTGGTTACTCTTGCCTCCATTGTTGAGAAGGAAACAGGAACAGCGGCGGAGCGGCCGTTGATAGCACGGGTTTTTTATAATCGCCTGGAGCGGGGCATGCGGTTGCAATCAGATCCCACGGTCAGTTATGGTCTGGTGGATTTTTCCGGCCCCCTTACCCGAGCGGATCTCAGACGGGAGACGCCATATAATACCTATGTCATTCCCGCCCTGCCACCAGGGCCGATTTGTAATCCTGGCCAGGCTGCATTGGAGGCTGTGCTCCATCCCGTCGACTCCAATGCCCTGTATTTTGTTTCCAGAAATGACGGTACCCATGTTTTTTCTACCAACCTGCAGGATCACAATCGAGCAGTGAATAAGTATCAACGTAGTCGGTGACCTGATTTCTGGATCCGTGAGCGCTCAGCAAGAATATGCTGCGGTGACCATCCTTAAAAAAATGGTTGATAAAATCGAAAGCCCTTGCTGGCAGGGTCGTTAAAATCCTTGTTTTTAATTTTTTTAGTGTTATGTTCCGCGAAGGAGTAGATCATATGGATGTGTTCCTGTCGCGTTGTTATTATTGTGTTGAGCGTGGCCGGCAATTCTGTATGGAGAGAATGAACAGCCCAACACAAGGAGAACAAGGGAGCGATGTTGAAAGGAACAGTAAAGTGGTTTAACGAATCCAAGGGTTTTGGCTTTATCGAGCAGGAAGGTGGCAAGGATGTTTTTGTCCATTATTCAGCAATCAATGGGTCGGGATTTAAAACCCTCAATGAAGGCGATAAAGTAGAATTCGAAATCGTTGACGGCCCCAAAGGACCGGCTGCCGCCAACGTTCTGAAACAATAGATACGATCTTTCTGCCCGGCAGGGTAACCTCTGCCGGGTTTTTTTGCTTTTGGAGGAGAGAGACAGTCAATTCTTCCGGAAGTAAACGCCCCTCTCGTCTGGTTTTTGCAACTCCTTTCCGCAGAACGCCAAGCGGCTTGATGGGAAAAATAGTTCGGCCGCAGACAAACTCCAGATACTTTCATTCGTTGTTACCATTTTGAAAATAGCCCTGATTCAGACAAATCCGGTTATAGGTGCCTTTGAGCAGAACCTGGGGCACATATTAATGTGGATAGAGAAAGCCAGGCAGGCACAATGCGATCTGGTTGTTTTTCCTGAATTATCATTGTGCGGTTATCCTCCCCGCGATTTGTTGGAACGTTCTGATTTCCTTGATGCGCATGACCGCGCTCTGGGACAATTGATCTCCGAACTGAACGGCATCACTTGTATTGTCGGTGTGCTGGAACGACGGCAGAATCCCGGGAAAACTCTGTATAATTCAGCCTTTGTCCTGGAGAAAAATCACATTGTTTTCCGGGCCCGTAAACAACTGCTCCCCACCTATGATGTTTTCGATGAAACCCGGTATTTTGAACCAGGAACCACGGTGACGGTTTTTCCTTGCAAAGGGTTACACTTCGGATTGACCGTCTGCGAGGATATCTGGTGGAGTTCCCAGGCTTACCCTCAAGACCCTCTCAAGGATCTTGCCATTGGCTCCGTTGTGCCGGACTGCCTCATCAATATTTCCGCTTCACCCTATTATCACGGTAAAATAAATGAGCGACGCCGGATTTTCGGCGAACTGTGCCGGCAGAACAGGCTGCCTCTTCTTTACGTTAACCAGGTCGGTGGCCAGGATGGGCTGGTTTTTGACGGCCATTCGATGGTTATCAACAGATCAGGTAACATGCAACAAGTTGCCTCAGGTTTTGCTGAAGAGATGTTGGTTACCGACAGTACTCAATGGGACGACGTTGGTTCCTGTTTACTTGAAGATTCCGTGGCTCATGTTGCCACGGCTCTGGTGGTGGGAGTG
>SKJK01000346.1 GCA_007121995.1 Desulfobulbaceae bacterium | reverse complement strand
TGCGCATTGTATACCTAATTGTTGACCAGATCCAACGCCGAACATCATGTACCGCCACCAACAGAAATGATCGTCCCGGCCAACGGGTATGGCGTGACGTTGATCGACCCGCTCGTGAACTTTGCAAGTTTTTCTCTTTTTATGCAAGAGAAGAGCTTTCCAGCCGAGGTGTTCCGGTGCAGCGCCGGGATGCTCCGCGGCGATGCCGAACTGTCAGAGCAACCCTGATGCCTTTTGCCCTGCTGCTGGGATTACTGATTTTCCTGCAGCCATCGGCACCGGCGTCGGCTGCGCCACCGGAAATTAGCCTGGCCCTCGGCTCCGGCGGCGCCGGCGGTTTGGCGCACATTGCAATGCTGCAAGTGTTCGACGAGATGGAAGTGCGCCCAGCGCGCATCAGTGGCACCAGCATCGGCGCAGTGATCGGCGCACTGTATGCCGCAGGGCTCAGTGCGGAAGAAATAGAAGGTATCTTCCGGGACTTTGCCGGCTCCAAGCTTGATGCGCTGACCGGCATCCTTAAATCCGAGTTGGCACTACATGATGTGTTTGCTGTCGATCTCGACGACGGCGGCCTGATTGACCCGACCGCTTTTCTCGATTTCCTTGCCGGTCACGTCGAGGCAACCCGATTCGAAGATCTGCACATACCGCTGGTAGTGGTGGCAACCGACTTCTGGAGTGGCGAATCGGTGATCATTGATGAGGGCGACCTGTTTGTCGCAGTTCATGCCAGCATGGCGGTGCCCGGCCTGTTCGATCCGGTAATCCGAGATGACCTGCTGCTGGTGGACGGCGGCACCTCCAAGCCGCTTCCCTTTGATCTATTGCTCGGCAACACTGATAAGGTGGTGGCCATCGACGTGTCGGGCAACCGGCGCCCCCATGATGACAAAACCGGCGTAACCGACCTGCTCTTCAAGACCTTTGAACTGATGCAGCAATCCCTGATCCGCGAAATGCGCCTGCGCCATGAGCCGGACCTCTACATTAAGGTGGATACCAACGGCGTTCGCCTCCTGGAGTTGAACCGGCTCGATACCATCCTCGAACAGGCACAGCCCGCTGCCGAGGACCTGCGGCAACAACTCCGCGAGTGGCAAAATGAGTAGGTTTAACAGCGATACTCCAGCACTGCTTGGCTGCATGCATGGCTAAAAAACAACCAGCCCTCGGGCAGGGTGAAGTTGTCCGAGCCCGTGCCCCCTGGTTGTTTAACACAAAAATGTTGCCAACCTATGCATTGCCGCGAAAATGACAGACAGCTTTTCAAAGGCCTACTGTTACTACACCTACCTTGATTTTGTGGGGGACGAGAAGATAACTGGATACGACTTGAACGAGAGGAGGTGCATCACAGAATGATTCTGGATTCAGACCTCCGCACTATTAATGATGCAAGCCACTTGGTTATTGAAGAGAATCCTGATGAGTTAACGAAATAAATTATTGATTTCATTTATATTTATAAAAAAATAACCATGCCGCCCCATATGAAATCCTGTACTCAGAAGAGGAAGACAGAATATCCATCGTTGTGAAATGAACCTTCATCGGAAACCAGGATATTGAAAAAAGCAAAAGGAATCCAAAACTGCACAAGGATTTTCAGCGGAGTGCCGAAAGCACGTACCTGCTGAAAAATAGGCGTTCGGCATGATAAGAAAAATGAAAGACACTTGCCGGCTTTACACAGACCTGGCGTGGTTATGGCCGATGTGGGGCGATGCGGCTACCGAGTACGCGCATTACTGCCAGCACGTTACAGGACTGATACGCCGATACGCCAAACGCCCAGTAGCCACCTTACTTGACATTGGATGTGGTGGCGGGAAGAACGTCTTTAACCTGAAACAGGAGTTCAAAGTCACCGGTGTCGATCTCAGCTCCACGATGCTTGAGCAGGCGAAGGTACTGAATCCCGAGTGCACGTTCGCCCAAGGCGATATGCGAACGTGCAGACTCGGAAGAGCTTATGACGCCGTGCTGATGGATGATGCGATCTCATATATGAGTTGTCTGACGGACTTCGAGGCAGCGTTCCGCACCGCGCATGCCCACCTGAAGCCTGGCGGCGTTCTGGTCGCTACTCCAGACGTGACCACCGAGACATTCCAGCAGAACAGGACCAGTACAACCCAGGTCACGCGGGACGGGTTGGATGTTGTCTTCGTCGAGAACGTTTATGATGCCGACCCCACGGATGAGCAGTACGAAACGACGATCCTGTATCTTATTCGCGACAACGGACGCCTTCGGATTGAGACCGATCACTGGACCATGGGGATTTTCACCCTGGATACTTGGAGACATGTACTGCGCGAAACAGGATTCGAGGTGCATGAGGGAAGGTACAATCCAGGAGAGGATAAATACACGGTGTTCACGTGCGTCAAAACAGAATAAAGATGAACCTGCAGGTAGGAATTCCGGCGAATTCCGCGAATTCCGGGGACAGTTTATTCAATTAATCCTCACGGGACTTCCCCTTCGGTCCGGGTTTTTTGGGGCGCAATACTCGTGAAAGAGTGGTCTCGAGTTGATCGACAAAATGTTGCCCACCCAAAGGGCGGCCAGACCGTTCATGGCGATGAAGCAGATCAACTTCATCAGGAGATGACAGCTGCAAAAAATCATGCCAGTTGGGGACCATTTCAAGCAATGGGGCCACATGGGTGAGCAGGTCGTCCTCACCTGCGAGGTGCGCTCGAACGCTACTCCAGGGATACTCGCCCGGATTGCGAACCAGGTTCGCGGCGACAGGGTTCATTTCAATGTACCGCGCCGTTGCCAAGAGATAGCGATTATCCATGGGAAAGGAAGCGAATCGTTCCTGCCACAGATGCCCCCGCCATTGTTCACGGAAATTGATGCGCCGGGTGTACCGCCGATGTGCCTCGCCGATGGCACGAGCAAGACCCTCCGCGTTGGTGGGCACGGCAATGAGATGAACATGGTTCGGCATCAGGCACCAAACCCAGATGGCGACGTTATAGTCACGGCACCACTCCGCCATCAGATCAATATAAGCGAGGTAATCGTCGTCGCAAAAAAAGGTTTGCTGACGGCGATTCCCCCGCTGGGTGACGTGGTGCGGGAAGCCAGGGACTACTACTCTTGCGATTCTTGCCATGCATGAACTATAGCAAAGCCTGTTCGCTGTCGTCAATGTTAAATATACTGTCCCCGGACATCAAATGGTCATATAAGACCATTTGGGCCAAATATGACCCTTGTTCTCTGGTTTGAAGGTTGACCTGAAAATCCTATTTTTCAGAATTATAAAAATAATATCATAAAGATGGATCATTTAATCACTGAAGCAAACACCTGGCTCAATGATTGCTTAATACAGTAGAGAGAACAACGGCTCAGCCCTTTGGCACCTCATGAGGTTACAATCAAGTCACAAAATGTTTGCTAGTGTTCATCCATATACAACATTTTTTGTTTGTAAACTAAAAACAATCCTAAAGGATGAACAGAATTTTATGAAAAATCACTGAAACAATACTTGTTGTTTCTGTGTTTTTCAGTTCAAAAAAAAATTTCACACAAGAGATATTGAAATAAAAGTATCTTATTTTGATTCGTAGCATTTTTTTTACCATGGAGGTTAACTCCATCCAAAGCATATCATTATTGCGATGAAAGTGTAATTTTTCCTTACTTCTACATTTATTTACCGTGATTTTGATGTGTAATGAAAAATATTTTTCAAAAATATTCGAGGAGGACATCATGAATTGGGATGAAGTAAAAGGAAAATGGAAGCAATTTAAGGGTAAAGCCCAGCAAAAATGGGGAAAACTTACTGATGATGACCTTGATGTAATCAACGGTAATCGTGAAGAATTCATCGGAAAAATTCAAGAGCGCTACGGCATAGAGAAGGAGGAGGCAGAAAAACAGGTTAACGATTGGGAAACCAACTTTAAAGGGTAACAATAACTAAACAAATTTGGAGGAAAAGGCATGAAAAAGCAATCAAAAGTATATTCGGCTCTGGCAGTAATGGCAATCACCACGATGATGGTAGCATCACCATGTTTCGCAACAGACAAAGAGAAAACGACCACCAAGGATACGCAGAGTAAAGAAGTTGGTACAATGAAAGGTGGCTATTCCATTCTCGGCAGTAAACTCATTGGAATGGATGTCAAAAACCCGCAGGGAGAAAACCTCGGAGAAATAAAGGATATCGTGATTGATTCGACCGGCAAGGTGCGTTATGCGGCTATCTCATATGGTGGGTTCTTGGGCATGGGTGACAATATGTATGCCGTGCCGCTGGAAGCATTCACTTTTGAGCGGGATGAAGGCTGGTTTTATGACGATGTTGTAGTAATACTTGACGTCAGAGAGGATCAGCTAAAAGATGAAGAGGGATTTGACGACGAAAAATGGCCAAATCTAGACGACGAGGGTTACCGTAGAGATCTTGACACCCGCTATAATGTCAAAAGAGATAGGTAACCTAGTAACATTTAATCCACCAGAAACGGCATAGGCAGGTCGGCTGAAGTGATATTTTCGGCTCTTAGACCAATCAAGTGGATTTGAGCAAATTAGGCTCCTCGTAGTTTGGTGTAGATTTGATAAATATAAGGATCAAATTTACACCACGAGGAGCCCATTTTTTTGATAGGAATTCCAGGGACAGTTTATTTAATTAACCCTCACGAGACCTCCCCTTCGGTCCGGTTTTTTTTTGGGGGCGCAATACTCGTGAAAGAGTGGTCTCGAGTTGATCGACAAATTGTCCTTCCCCCAAAGAGCGGCCTGTCCGTTCATGCCGGTGATGCATATCGGTTTCATCAGGAGATGACAGATGTAAAAATCATGCCAATCGGGAACCACTTCAAGCAATGGGGGGGGCCATGGGTGAGCAGGTCGTCCTCACCTGTGAGGTATGCTCGAACGCTACCCCCAGACCTCCTGACCTCGGCAAATTCAATGAATCCTATTGCTGAGGTTAACACCAAGAAATAATTTGATATAACCATAATTTTCCCGGAAGTGGCAAAGGTGCTACGCCACGGCCACAGATTTTGTCATGATAGCAGAAATCAAAATCACTTCCTCAAATGGACAGTCGCCATGCCTCAACTCCAACTGCCTTTTTTCCCGGAAGGCATTACCTTGATCAACCAAAACATCGGTTTTATACGCCGGGACACGACCATCACCTATGTCCACGGCAACCTGCCTGTGTTCACCCATGACATCGACGATATGCAGTCTTTCCGCATGATCACCAGCCAGTTGTACGTCAATGGCAGTGCCACCCAAGCTGAGATCTGTCGGGCTTTCGGGGTGAGCAAGGTCAGTTGTGTTGCGG
>SKJK01000128.1 GCA_007121995.1 Desulfobulbaceae bacterium | reverse complement strand
GACTGTTGTGCCCTGCTCAGCCGTACCTGCGGCGGAGCATTTGCGCCGGTTCGACGATGGCGCAGAGCTTGCGGTAAGCAACCTCCTCGACATTGACCGAGCGGCCGGCAAAGCAGCCAAAGCCGCAGTCGGTATTGAGAAACAACTGGTTTGGCCGGTAAAATTCCAGTGCCTTTTCAGCCTTGGCCACTATGGCGGCCACTGATTCCACTTCGTCGGTGCGGGGGTTGACGACCCCCAGCCCCAATTCCCGATCCGACAACACTCGACCGACTACGTCAATATCACCTGCCCTTGGGGTAGCGTATTCAAGCACAAACTGGTCGACCCGCATCGGTTCCAGGGCCGGGAGCAAGCGGACGTAATCTCCGGTGAGGAGGACCTCCTCCTGCCGGCTCCAGTTGCCGCGGCAGACGTGAACCCCGGTGCGGACGCCATCAACATCCTTGACAATGCGGTTGATGAGCTCAGCGGCAAATTGCAGTTCCTTACCCGCATCACGGCGGGTAGCAAGGGTCGCTCACATGAAGGTGCGACGGTCGCACTCCTCCGACATGACCACTTCGGTGAGCACCGGCTCGTCGAACTGGACGAAATCGCAGCCCGCATCACGCAGGTCGATGAGTTCCTCGCGCAGCATGCGGACAATATCATCCGCCATTTCTTCGGGACTGGTGTAGGCCTGACGGGTGAGAGCGCCGACCCACATGGACCGGGTCAACAGATAGGGACCCGGCAGAGTGATTTTGACAGCCTTGTCGGTCAGGGTGCGCAGAAAATGCAGGTCCTCCAGGGCAAGCGGCTCGCGCCTTGACAGCTTGCCGGTACAGGTGGGGTTCTTCACCGCCGAAGCCGGCATGTCCATGGTCCTGAGCATTTCCTCGAACTCGGCTTTGTCCTCGACAAAATCGAGCATCTCGGCCAGCGACATCAACTGACTGCCGGCAACCTTGTCGGTGATGAAGGCATAAAAACTTTCCCGCCGGTGCTCACCGTCAACCAGGATATCTAGCCCGGCCTGCTCCTGGAGCGAGACGGTACGGCGGATCTCCTCCTCGGCGACCTTTGTGAACTCTTCCCGGGAGATCGTTTTTTTCTGATAGCCTCGCAGGGCTTTGAGCATGGTTCTGGAACGGGGCCAGGAACCCACCTGGGTTGTACGAAACGAGTCATGTACGTTCATATTGTCATACCAAAGCCAGATTGATCTGCAAATCCACTGCCTTGGCCAGCGTCGCCACTATTGGTGAGCGTTGCACTGTCCGTTGCCAGGCGGCCCTGACCTCCTCCTCATCGGCAAAGGTCGCGGCAAAGCATTTGAGTTCTATGCGCTGCACGGAAGGGTCCCCCTCCTCAAGGCCTAAATGGGCCAGCACATTGTGCAGGGAACCACTCAACGAGATTTCAATATCATCGACGTCCAGATTTTCCCGGGCACATTCAGTGGCAAAAGCGGTGGTCAGAGAACCGGCCAGGGCGCCAAAAAGATATTCAATGGCGCAGGGTTGTTCGTCCCTTTCCTCAAAACTGGTCGGTTGACCGATGTGGAAAGAAAAATTTCTGGCATAGATGGTCGATTTCAGATGGCCAGTTGACCGGGCCCTGAGCCGCCACTG
Organism: Desulfobulbaceae bacterium; assembly: GCA_007121995.1. Classification (GTDB taxonomy): domain Bacteria; phylum Desulfobacterota; class Desulfobulbia; order Desulfobulbales; family Desulfobulbaceae; genus Desulfobulbus. The sequence continues at coordinate 3,748 of SKJK01000128.1, read as the reverse complement.
ATACTGTTTCGCCTCCTGTTTATCCCGATCGAGGGCTTCGGCATCTTCCTGAACGCCCTGCCCCCGTCTGACAAAATAGCGCATGAATCCTTGCCCGTCGACCTTGCCGATATACACATGACCAGCCATTCTGCACCAGGGCGGCAGGTCGTCGGCAACGGTGGGTTCCCGACTGCGCATTTCCAGAATCCCATCCACAGGGACCTTGAGCATGTTTTCCCTGATGAGCAGAATCAGACCGGAGCCGCAGTCGAGGTCACCGCCATCAAAAACCATATCCGGATTGACCGAATTGACATCAAAATCCATGGGAGTAGATCTCCTCTCGATTTGCTCAGTATGCCACGGCAGGTGAACCGTTTGCCAGCCATTCCACCAGGGCAGCACCACCAGCAGGCGTGGCCCCTTGAATAAGGTCAGCCTCGGCAATCCCACGTTTTTTCATGCAGGGCGTGCAGACATAAATCATGCCGCCGGCCTTGATGAATTTTTCCACCAGGTCTTGCAGGGGGGCAAACGGAGCGCCTTCATCGATTTTGGCCATTTCAGCGGGCACTGCGCAGTACACCCCGTCTGAACTCAAAAAAATCATGGTTTGCTTCTCGCTGCCCTGGGCAGCATTGGCCACCACAAAACCAAGGGTGGCCTTGTCCGGATCGGTGCTGCAATGGGAGATGGTCACGCAAAATGTATTAGCCATATTCTTTTCCTCTCTCAATCGTTGCCATTCTTGTTCGTTTCAGGGCCTATCCCTGTCCTGCTCCACAGTCATTCCTCGGATAGAGTGTGCCGGCTTCAGGGTAATCAGGTAGTAGGGGTGCTGCATCGCGGTCAATTCGTTATTGGTCATCCGGCACCAGGCCGGCAGTTCCACAGGAGCCCCGGGATCCCTGGAAATAACCAGGATGCGGTACCCCGGATCCTGGTTGCGGATGTACAGGTACAGGTTGACAATCACCCGACCACAGGTTTCTTCGCCACCGTCGAATTCATCATCAAAGGCCCAGTCGGGCCGCCCGGTTGCCATAGCTTCTCTATTCTTGCTTGCGAGGGGTCGTTCCAGAAAGCGGATCCAGGTCTCGCTTTCTGCGATCACAGTTTCAGACAATTATCAATGCTCATCGCGCAAAGGTCATCACAGAACCAGAGCCCGAAAAAATCACCGGGCACATAGGTTTTGCAAATAGATAGCATTTGTTTTACCAACACTCAACCTAAATGCGGACCACGGTTCCCTGGTGATCTATTTTTTTCCAGAGAAAGATCACATTGACAGTTAAAATCGATAAAACAAGTAGGAAAAATAGAAAATTACTATACAAACAACCAAGTGCCATCAATCCTGTAACGGTTTTCTGCTCTCAGGTCATACAGTTTGCACCTTGCTGCAGGTGAACGTTTGCCAATATCCGCACTTATGGCCGAAAACCTTGCGACCTTAGTGGCAGCCGGATACAATTCAAACGGAACCGTTCTTCAGCTCTCCGTCTGGGGACAATCCGACAAATAATGACCACATTAAATGAGACAGGCTTTGAAAAGACATGAAAAACATTCTGTACAGTCTGACACTGGCCATATTTCTGGCGACCAGTGCCAACGCCCAAGAGAACGCAGTCCCCGTTATCGATGGACAACAGACGTTGTATCTTTTACAATACGGAGCGGCATTCATCGATAACCGACCACAGCATAAATTCGCCCGCGGACACATCCACGGCGCAGTGAACCTGTCCTACTTTACTCCTGATCACAGCACCAACAGCATGACCAAAGACAACTTGTCTGCCGCTCTCAGTGGCAAGGATGTGGCAGTCTTTTACTGCTCAGGGGCGTTAAGGGCGTATCACGCCATTCGGCAAGCCCAGGAATGGGGAATAACCATACCGATGTATTGGTATAAAAACGGCTGGGCAGAGTGGCAGTTGCTGACCCTTGGACCGGGGTCCGAACCTGTGGCGGCAGCATCCGATTGACATAAATAATTGCCATGATCCAAGTCGCTGCAGGTAATTGTGTCAGTGCGAAAAGGTTGTAGGCAATTCATCATGCCTGGCAGTCACTTGGGCGGAAAGACAAATTCCGGCTTCCCTGCTTTACGGCGTATCCAGTTCAATGCCCGCTGGATGTGGGGCTCACAGACCAGACGATCTATTAATCGTCTTTTCCCGGGAAAATCCATTACACAGAACCCCACCAGGATAGTCAACAGACCCTGTCCAGGAAGGACCAGCATGGCAATCCCGGCAGCCACCAGGACCAGGCCGATCCCATTGCGCACCAAAAAAATCGTCACACTCAGTGCGGGATGACGTCGGCGACGTGCCTCCACCCGCTGCCAGTGGTTGAGGAAATAATCCGGCCGAAGCAGGCCGATAAGAACGGGGACAACAAGCAGACTGCCGATAAAGGTGCAAAGAGAGAGCAGTCCTAAAATTGTCAACATAGCAATACAGATCCATCAGGAAAACAAGCATTACAGGGCAGGTGGATTCAGCAGCAGTGCAGCCAGGGCTCTTTTCGGCACATGATGGCCGCCCTGCTCGTCGCGCCAATACCTGATATCTCCATCCGGGCCGACCTCTTGCAGAGAAACTGTCTCGGCCGGGTACCCCAGGGCAATAATCAGCAGGGCCTCATAACCATCGTCGATCTGCAGTAACCGCTGGACCGCCTGGGAAGAAAAAGCACCAATGCGGCAGCCAAAGACCCCCTGTTCGGCGGCGGCAAGGAGGAGATTCTGGGTGGCGATCCCCAGGTCACAATACACTTCGCTCTCCGCGCCACGTACCAGGCCTTTGTCAAGCAGGCAGACCGCATAGGCCGGTGGTCGCTCTCCCGGTGCCGGACCGGGCCAGTCGGCAAGATATCCGGCCCAGCCAAGCAAGGGAAAAAGGGCCTGTCGCTGCCCGGCCTCGGTGACGAGCATATATTTCAGTGTTTGGGCGTTACGGGCCGAACCTCCCAGGCGGGCACAATCAATGCATTCCCGCAGCACAACGGGGTCAAGGGCCCGTTGTTCCTGAAATCGACGGACTGTTCGGGTGGTGCGCACCAGTTCTCTGATCATTTGCTTAAGGTTTGTTGGGGTTTAAGTGGATGGAATCGAATACCAGCACTCCACCGACAGACGATCAGCAAACCAAAGAAGGTAGTCGGGGCCAAAATGCATTTTTTCTGTTCAATCCACAGTCGGCATGCTACATATCAAAAGACAGTCCACAATCAAACAACTTTCTTCCTGATCCGGCATGCTTGACACACTCCGCTCCCTGCGCCTGCTCGACCTCATCGACATTACGCTGGTTTCATACATCATCTATCGGATCATCCTCATCATCCGCGGCACCCGGGCCGCCCAGATGCTGGCCGGCATTGCCTTTATTATTATCATTTACTATTTGTCCGGCAAGTTCGATCTGCAGACCCTGCACTGGCTTTTTAAAACGTTTCTTGGCTCCATGCTGCTGGTGATCGTCATCCTCTTTCAGGCCGACATCCGCCGCGCCCTGACCCAGATGGGGAAGACACCGTTTCTTCGTGCCGAAGACGTTGACGAACGTGACCTGGAAGAAATTGTCCGCGCCGCCTCCTTCATGGCCCGCCGACGTATCGGGGCGCTCATCGTCATCGAGCGGGGCACGGGCCTGCGTGATTATATCGACACCGGTCATCGCCTCGATGCCCGACTGCGCCATGAACTGCTGGTGGCCATTTTCCTGCCGGCGTCACCCATGCACGACGGCGG
>SKJK01000285.1 GCA_007121995.1 Desulfobulbaceae bacterium | reverse complement strand
CGGCGAATTGCAATCGCCCCGACATGAGATCGTTGATGCCCGTACCGGCTCGGTCCTGGAAACAAAAAGCCGGGAAGTGGCTCGCCGAGTGGAACAGGTTACCGGTATGGATTACGAACGTTTCACCCGTTCGATCCTCCTGGCTCAGGGAAGTTTTGCCGCTTTTCTCGAGGCGGACCCGGATCAACGGGCCCCGATCCTCGAGCAAATAACTGGTACCGGCATCTACTCAAGGATTTCCATTGCTGTGCATGAGCGGGCCAGTGAAGAGCGAAAAAAAACAACCAGCCTGCGTGAGGCTATGGGCGCTATGACCCTGCTGAGTGCAGAAGAGGAAACAGCGCTCACCAACCGGATCGAAGCAGAGTCGCGCCGTGGAGTTGAGATACAAAAACAACTCACTGCCTTGAGTGAAGCACTTCACCGGATCAGAACCATCGAATCGCTCAGGGAGATGATCAAGACCACGGAACAGTTGCAACAGGATCTGGAGCATCGCCGGCAACAGGCGCGGGAAGATCTGCTCCGCTACGAACGTGGACTTCGGGCGCAGACTCTGATAGGGGAATACACTCAGCTGCAGCACCTGCAGGAAAGGGTCGCCACCCTTGAGGTCAGGGAGAAGGACCTGCGTACCCGGCTGCAACAGCTGCTTGCCGAGCAGAAGGTCGTTGCCGATGCTCATACCCAGGCCATGGAGAAACGCCAGCAGGCCGTGGCGACCCTTCAGCGCGAAAACGAACAGAGCAAAATCGTTCGAGCCCTTGACCTGCGTCTTCATGAAAAAAAGAAAAGCCGTAAACAGGTCGACGCTGAGGTTCTGGCAACCAAGAAAATATATCAGGAGCACCAGCAATGCCGGCAGGCCTTGGACCAAAAAAAAACGGCTATGACCGATCAGCTACAGCAGCTCGACACTTTTTTTCAAGAGCACGAACATGATAGTCTTCTCCTGGAACACCTGACCGGATTCCGTCAGCAATTGCTGCAACTGCACGAAACGGAAAACAACCGCCTGCAACTGGAAAAAAACCTGGAGGAAAAAAAACGCATCCATATTGATGCGCAGGACCATGGCGCTCAAGCTCGCCATGAAGAACAAAAAGCCGGTGAGATCCTGACCGCGCTTCAACAACGCCTGCAGGCCCTGGAGAAGCGATGCGCAATCCTCCAGGATGGTTTTCCTGTGGATGTCTGGCGCACCCGTATCGATCAGAGCGAACAGCGGTTACGGCAGCTGGAAAAAGTTGATGAACTCCTGGCCCGTCAGGCTGCCCTCCACCAGGAACAGACAGCAAAAAGCCAGTCGCTTGCCCTGGCACGAGAGCACGAAAAAAAACTGCGCCACGAGGTGCAGGATCGTGAGGAACAGCGACGGATCACCCAGCAACGAGTGCTGGAACTGGAAAAAAAAGAACGGCAGGCCAGGGTGGTTCACAGCTTCGAAGAAGAACGCACGCATCTGGTTGACGGCACCCCATGCCCGTTGTGCGGTGCCGTGCATCACCCTTGGGCCGAGACACACCCTGGGGTCGAGGCGCCCGGTGCGGCACTTGATCTGCAACGATCGAAACTGGAGCGCCTTCAGCACATCATTGGGGCACAGCGGGAGACCCTGGTCGCACAAACCAAAGATATTGAGCATCTCCAGACCACCCTTGACTCAGGACATCGACAACTCAACGAGATCAAGGAACAGGTTACCCTCCTGCTGACCCTTCTGCATCTTGATCCGGCCCTGGACAGGTCATCCCAGGTGGAGCAGGAACTGGTTCAAGCCCGCGAAGAGACAGCCGCGCTCCAGCAGCGCTGCCGTGCCCTTGAACAGATGGAAAAAGAACGCCACCAAGTGCAGCGACAATACGACCAGGCGCTGACTCAGCATACCGAACTGAGCCGTCGGTTGCAAACCAGGGAATATGAGGAAAAAAACGGGCGCCAGGATCTTGACCGGATCAAGGAACAGATTCGGGAGACACAGAACCGGATCGACCGGAAACGCCATGATCTCCTGGTCGAGTTACAGCCGCTGGGCGTGACCTCCTGCCCGCCACACCAGGCCAATCAGCTCCTGACCGAACTGATGACCCGCCAGCAGGCCTGGAGAGACCGGCAACAACACCGGGAACGGTTAAGCAAAGAACTGGCCGACCTGCAGGCTGTGCAGGACAAGGAAGACCTTGTCCTGGCCAACCTCGACCAGACTCTGTCCCGACACAAAACGGAACACGATACCTTGCGCCGTGAAGAATCCGAATTGCAAAAGGAGCGAAGAAAACTCTACGGTGAACGAATTCCCGATCTGGAAGAACAGAAATGCAAACGTTTGGTCGAGATTGCGGAAGCTCAAGAAGCGGAGATTCGCAATCGTCTGAATCGAATCGAGCGGGATCGACACAGCCTGGAGGAGCAACAGCGGCTCAATGCCGCGGAACAAGAGACTCTGCTACCCCGGATCCACCTGCGCGAAGCCGAGTTGCTCGCCAGCCTGCCGGCCATTGGTTTTGCTAATATAGCGGAGTACCGCAGCGCGCTACTGCCGGCCGACGATCGCGCCGCTCTCGGTCGCCTCAAGCAGGAGTTGGAACAGGAAGCAACCATGCTCTCCGCTCGTATAACAGAGCAGACCGCGGCTCTTGCCCGGGAAGAACAAAAAAAACTCGGGCAACAAGGGGCAGATGAACTCCTTGCTCAACAGGAGGGGTTGGCCCGGGATATGGAAGAGTTACAGCAACGCATCGGTGCGGACCGGGATCGGCTAGCCGAGAACAGCAAACGCCGGCAGCAATGCAAACAGCAGCAACTCGCTCTGGATGCCCAGGTTCGGGAACAGATGCGGTGGGACTTGCTCCACCAGCTGATCGGTTCTGCTGACGGTAAAAAATTCAGAGTCTTTGCCCAAGGCCTGACCTTTGAGGCCATGATCAGCCATGCCAATCGTCAACTGCAAAAAATGAACGATCGCTACATCTTGCTCCGGGACAGTAAAGAGCCGTTGGCCCTGCAGGTGATCGATACCTACCAGGCAGGTGAGATCCGATCAACCCGCAACCTCTCCGGTGGCGAAAGTTTTCTTGTCAGCCTGTCCCTGTCCCTGGGCCTGTCCGCCATGGCCAGTCACAATGTCCAGGTTGATTCCCTTTTCCTTGACGAAGGATTCGGCACCCTGGACGAAGAGGCCCTGGATATCGCCCTGCAGACCCTGGCCGGACTGCAGCAGGACGGCAAATTGATCGGTATTATCTCCCATGTGCCGATGCTGAAAGATCGAATCGAGGTCCGCATCCAGGTCCAGCCGGACCAGGGCGGTTGCAGTCAAATGATCGGGCCGGGATGCGGCTCGTTTTCCTGAAGGCCCAAGGGAAAACCGCGCAACGCGCAGAAGCCAAACAGAGCGTACCAGGAGGGGAAACATCCACCGGGTACAAGCAAAAAACAGTAACCAATCACGAGGGTTGTACCTTTGTGATATATCACGCTCTTGATGTCTTCAGGTCAGGAGAACCAGCAGCCAGACAACCACAGCATGGACAAGTGACACGAGCACTGCGGCTGACCCCAGATCCTTGGCCAATCCGGACAACTCGTGATGACCGGTGCTGATACGATTGACCACCACCTCCACCGCTGTGTTAAGCAGTTCAACCAGCACCACCAGCATCACACTGCCAACGAGCAGAGCCCTTTCCACACCGCTCTCTCCGAGCCAGAGACCGAGAGGCACCAGCATCAGCGCAAGGATCAGTTCCTGGCGAAAGGCTTCTTCGTTTTTCCATGCGGCTCTCAATCCGACCCAGGAGCAAGTCATCGCCCGCATCAGTCTGGCCAGGCCCTGCCCATTCATTTTCTGTTTTATGGTCATGCTTGTTTGCTGTGGCTCCAAAAGCCCGAGCTCGGGACGTGGTATCAGAGGTAAAAATCAGGTAAACGGCGTGAAAACGGATTTCAGATCAGGATATGTTCCAGGGCACCCTGGAACGTTTGCCGCTAAGCTACACCATTTCTCCTAACCGATCACGGTGTTTGTGGCTGTGTGGTGTAATACGCATCTGCATTGCAAGCGGTCACAGGCTCTGAAAGAAGGAGGACGGAAAATCAATTGCCGCTCTCGTCACCTTGTGGTATCAGTGAAAGCTGGCGACACTTCATATGGATGACTATTATGAATAGTGAAACATTTGCTAAATTAAGGGCAAAACTGGGAAAAACGCAAAAAGTCCTTGCTGTGTTGCTTGGGGTTTCCCTGAAGGCCGTGCAGAGTTACGAGCAGGGGTGGAGACCCATACCCATCCATGTCGAACGGCAACTTTATTTTCTCCTGGTCAACCAGAGGGGAAGCGGTCATAGTCGACGTCAGGATTGCTGGACCCTGAAAAAGTGCGGTCGCAAAAAGGAATGTCCGGCCTGGGAATTTCAGGCAGGGCACCTGTGCTGGTTCCTCAGTGGCACCCGCTGTAAATGTACTGAGGATAAAACATGGAAGGACAAGATAGCCATCTGCCGTGAGTGTGAGGCCCTGACTTCTTTGCTGTGAGCACTCTGCGGCATCCAGCTTTTTCCCCCTGACCCGTAGCCCCCCGAGACCAGCTGTCCATGTCTTTTCAACGCGTCGGCATCGCCATGAGTGGCGGAGTGGATTCAACAGTTGCTGCTTCCCTGCTCCTGGATCAGGGATATACAGTCCATGGATTTTTCATGATTCTGCCGCTCTCCTGTGTCGAAAAACAATGCATACGGGTGGAAGAGGTGGCAAGCAAACTGTCCCTGTCCCTGCATTTCTTCGACCTGCGCCGTCAGTTTACCGCGCAGGTGATTCGCTATTTCATCGACAGCTATCGTAGCTGAAAAACACCCAACCCTTGCATGCTCTGCAATCATCGCATTAAATTTGGTCTGCTCGCTGATTTCATGTTGGACAAAGGCATGGACATCATTGCCACTGGTCACTATGCCCGTGTCCACCAGCGTGGCGATTCATTTTCTCTTGGCCGTGCGGTCGACCGCCACAAGGACCAATCTTATTTCCTTGCCCGGGTTGCCAACAGTCTGCTGGGGAACATCCTTTTTCCTCTCGGCGGGTGGACAAAAGATCAGGTGTACCGCAGAGCCGCGGAACTCGGTTTCCAATTTCAGGGCGAGGAGAGCCAGGATGTTTGTTTCCTGCCCCGGGGATTGTCCTCCTTTCTGGCCGGACAAGGGATCCAGGACCAGGACGGCGCCATTGTCGACCGCGGCGGCACCCGCCTTGGCCGACACCAAGGTATCTGGAACTATACCATTGGTCAACGTCGCGGCCTGGCGTTGCCGGACGTGACTCCCTGGTACGTTGTCGGCCTTGACGGGGATGAAAATCAGGTCATCGTCGGTAAACACCCGGATCTTTTT
>SKJK01000126.1 GCA_007121995.1 Desulfobulbaceae bacterium | reverse complement strand
AAGGCTGATCTGCCCCTGGAGTTTTCGCCGGATCCGCTGGCTGAACGTGGTCCGCTGCCGGATTATCAGGGGCAGCGTTCCCTGGCCGGAGAAAAGGACAGCGAAACAGGGGAGGGTGTGCAGAGTCAGCCCAGCCCTTTCACCGAGTCGCAGGCGGTGGTGGGTGAGTCTGCCGCCTGGGTGGTGCGCACCGCTCTTTGTGTGCAGCCACGCGGTGGACGGCTCAATGTGTTCATGCCACCCATTCTCAAGCTTGAGGGCTACCTCGAACTGGTGGCCGCCATCGAGGCCACTGCCGAGGAAACAGGTTTGCCGGTGGTGATTGAGGGCTACACCCCGCCCGCTGATCCGCGCTTGGAATGTTTTAAGATTACCCCTGATCCCGGGGTGATTGAGGTCAATATCCAGCCGATGCGCAATTGGCAGCAGATGGTGGAGTGCACCACTGCCCTCTATGAGACCGCCCGCCAGGGTCGGCTGGCCACGGAGAAATTCCTGGTCGATGGCCGCCAGACCGGCACCGGCGGCGGCAACCATATCGTGGTCGGCGGTGCCACCCCGGCGGACAGCCCTTTTCTGCGGCGGCCGGATCTGCTGCGCAGCCTGCTCACCTTCTGGAACAATCATCCGGCCCTCTCCTTCCTTTTTTCCGGTCTGTTTATCGGCCCCACCAGCCAGCAACCGCGCATCGACGAGGCTCGCCACGACAGCCTCTACGAACTGGAGATCGCCTTTACCGAACTCGACCGGCAACTGGCTTCACCCCACGGCTGCCCGCCCTGGTTGGTGGACCGGCTTTTCCGGCACCTGCTGGTGGATGTCAGCGGCAACACCCACCGGGCCGAGTTTTGCATCGACAAGCTCTATTCGCCCGACAGCAGCGCCGGTCGTCTGGGACTGCTCGAGCTTCGTGCCTTTGAGATGCCGCCGCATGCGCGCATGAGCCTGGCCCAGCAGCTCCTGCTGCGCATCTGCATTGCCTGGTTCTGGAAGGTTCCCTACCGGCAGCCCCTGGTTCGTTGGGGTACCCTGTTACATGACCGGTTCATGCTGCCGGAACCGGTGCGTGACGACCTGGCTGATGTAATGGCTTTGCTTGACGAGGCCGGTTTTCCAGTGGCAATGGATTTCTTTCGTCCCCACTTCGAGTTCCGTTTCCCTATCCATGGACGAATCGAATGTCAGGGTATGGAGATCGAACTCCGCCAGGCATTGGAGCCCTGGCATGTGCTGGGGGAGGAGCCCGGAGGCGGCGGCACGGTACGGTATGTTGACAGCTCGGTGGAACGCCTTCAGGTCAAGGTTTCCGGGATGGTTGATGAGCGCTATGTGCTTGCCTGCAATGGCCGCCGGGTGCCCCTGCAGCCGACCCGTACCGCCGGAGTTTTCATTGGCGGCGTTCGTTTCCGTTCCTGGCAGCCACCGGCCTGCCTGCATCCGACCATTGGTGTCCATGTTCCTTTGATCGTTGATCTGTTCGACACCTGGACCGGAAGGGCCGTGGGGGGCTGCACCTACCATGTCGGCCATCCCGGGGGACGCAATTATGAGGTCCTGCCGGTGAACAGTTATGAAGCGGAGGGACGGCGACATGCCCGTTTCCTGCCCCATGGCCACAGCCCCGGCATGCAGCAGCCTATCCCGGCGCTGGAGCCAAATCCGGCTTTTCCCTTCACCCTGGATCTACGGCGTTGATGAATGAACGCGGGTCAGTTTCTGGGTCACGGCCGGTGACTGCTTCGCACTTCAGTGGAGTACGTTGCCCACAGGATTCGGTGTTCTGTGAGTCTTTCGAGGTCACCGGTGAACCACGTCCGCACTGGCAGCTTCTTGTTGATGCCCTGGACGGGGTTTCCCTGGAAAAGCTGACCCAGCGGCAGGAACGGGTCAATCAGATGCGCCATGAAGATGGCGCCACCTACAATCCCTTTGATGCACCGGATGGCCGCAGTACCCCTTGGGCTTTGGATATGATCCCCCTGCTGATCACCAGCAGTGAAAGGGAGGTACTGGAACAGGGCCTGAGTCAGCGGGCCCGATTGCTGGAGCGGATTGTGGCCGATGTGTACGGGCCGCAGCAACTGATGCAGTCCGGGCGCTTGCCGGCGGAGTTGATCTACGCTAATCCCCATTTCCTCCGTGCCTGCCACGGTATTCTCCCTGCCTGTGGTCGTTTTCTCAGCCTGTACGCAGTGGACTGTTATCGGGCCGCGGATGGCAGCTTCCGGGTGCTGCGTGATTTTGGCGCCAGCCCCTTGGGGCTGGGGTATGCCTTGGAAAATCGTCTCGTCATCTCCCGACTTTTTGCCGAGCTCTACCACCAGCGGTCCATCTACCGCCTGGCCCCGTTTTTTCAGCAACTGCACACCGGCCTGGTGGAGCGCTCCTCTCACCGTCAAGACGATCCCAATATTGTCCTGCTTTCTCCGGGGCCGGACGGCCCTCTCTACTTTGAACAGGCCCTGTTGTCACGGTACCTGGGGTATCCCCTGGTCGAAGGTCAGGATCTCACTGTGCGTAATGGGCAACTGTTTTTAAAAAAACTGGCTGGTCTTGAGCCGGTGGATTGCATTTTTCGCCAGATCACCGATCTGGAGAGCGATCCCTTTGCCCTGCGCCGCAACACCGGCATGGGTGTATCCGGCCTGATCCAAGTGGCCAGGGAGCAGAACATTGATCTCAGCAACTTCATTGGTGCCGGTTTTGTCGAGACCCCGGCTCTGCCGATTTTTCTTCCCCAACTCTGCTGTTCGCTGCTGGGCGAGGAGCTGCTCCTCGCCGGTCCCCAGGCCTGGTGGTGTAACGATGATGCCGGACAGGAGCAGGTGCGGGCGCGCGGAGACGATCTTGCGCTCCTGCCCGCCCTGGATCGCAGCTTGGTCATGGGTGCTGATGCTCGGGCTGCCATTGATGCCCACCCCTCCGCTTTCATGGTCAGGGAGCGGGTCCAGCCTTCCATGGCCCCGGTCTGGCACCGGATGGAGATCCAGAGCCGGCCGGTGCTGATGCGTTTTTTCCTGTGCGCCACCAACGAGGGATTCGCCATGATGTCCGGTGGATTGGCTATGACAGCAGCCGACGTGCCGACCCTGTTGACCGGAGTGCCTGAACGGTTGCAGAGCAAGGATATCTGGGTGCTCTCGGACAAACCGGTGCAGCATATCAGTATGCTCAGCAGCCTGCACAGTGTGAGCGAATTCAACCGCTCAAGCGACCTGCCCAGCCGGGTGGCCGATCACATGCTGTGGCTGGGGCGCTACCTGGAACGGGCCGAAGGACGGATCCGTTTGCTGCGCGCGGTCTATCGCCGCCTGGCCGGTGAAAACCGACCCGAGGATGTTCCTGAACTCGAGTTTCTGCTCAACCTGTTGCGCTCGACCCATACCCTGCCGCCGCCTGCTCAACAAGAGAAGCTCTCCCAGGAAAAGCTGGAGATGCAATTGATTGAAGCCTTTTACCGCCAGGACAAGGCAGCGAGTGTCATCGCCATTCTCAAGCGGGTACAGGAAGCGGCGCGTAAGGTCCGCGATCGGCTCAGCCATGATTCCTGGCGGGTGATCAACCGATTGGAGCAGTTCGGCGACCATCCCGCCGCCGATCCGCTGGACCTGCTCAATACAACCCTTTTCACCCTCAGTGCCTTCAGTGGTCTGGCTATGGAGAGTATGACCCGCAACCTGGGCTGGCGGTTCATGGACATGGGGCGGCGAATCGAACGCGCCCTGCACCAGATCGACCTGATCCGTTTCGGCCTGCCCGGGGTCTGTGTAGCGTCGCAGAACGCCCTTGAGGCGTTGCTGGAGGTTTCCGACTCGATTATGACCTATCGGGCTCGTTACCGCACCTCCTTTCAACTGGCCCCGGTTTTGGATCTGCTGCTTTTGGATGAGAGCAACCCCAAATCGCTTGCCTTCCAACTCAGTCGATTATCCGCCCATGTAGAAGAACTGCCTCGCCAGAGCGAACGCCGCTTTGTCGGCGCTGAAGAACGGATGACCCTGGAAATGCTCACCGCCATCCGTTTGCTCGATCTCGGCGGACTTGCCTGTAAGTACGGTAATGCCGAAAACGACGACCCTCTGCAACGTTTCTTGAAGACCATGGAATCCAACCTGCTGGCCTTTGCCCAGCAGGTCAGTGCCCATTATCTGACCCGGGTCACGGCTACGCCCCATTTTGCCATCCGGCAGGGTGAACGGTTGTTATGAAGTATCATGTCACCCATACTACTGGCTACAGGTACTCCCAACCGGCCTCGCTCTCCCAGAACGAACTCTTCCTCACTCCGCGTTCCACCAGCCGGCAGCAGGTGCTGCAAACCCAACTGAGCTTTGCTCCTCAACCCCAGTATTTGCACCGTCGCATCGATTATTTCGGTAACGTCGTCCATGTGTTCATGGCCGAACAACCGCACAGTACACTGGCGCTCACCGCCACCAGCACTGTCCGTACCGCTCCCGGCCCGCGTATCGAACCCGAATCCACCCTTTCTTGGGAGGAGGTGGTGCGGCGACTACAGGCGCACACCACGCTTGAGGACCTCGAAGCCTGTCAATTCATCTTTGCCAGCCCGATGGTGGCCATCGATAATGATATCCAGGCCTATGGCCGTGCTTCTTTTCCCTCCGGTATGCCCGTTCTTGCCGGTGGTGTGGATCTGATGCGGCGGATCTTCACCGAATGTATCTACGACAAGGCTGCCAGCACGGTGGACACCCCGGTGCATCAGGTGCTGAGTAACCGTCGTGGGGTCTGCCAGGATTTCTCTCACCTGGCTCTTGCCTGCCTGCGCTCGCTGGGCCTGGCGGCCCGCTACGTCAGCGGTTACCTGGAAACCCTGCCACAGCCGGGCAAGACTAAGTTAGTAGGTACTGACGCCTCCCATGCCTGGGTGGCACTTTATGTGCCAGATGAGGGCTGGGTCGACCTTGATCCCACCAACAATCTCCTCCCCGGCGAAAGGCACATCACCCTCGCCTGGGGCCGGGATTACAGCGATGTGGCCCCGGTCAAGGGTGTGGTCATGGGCGGTGGTCAGCACACCCTCACTGTGGAGGTGGATGTCACCCGGGTCGGAAAGGAGGGGTGAACAGGTGGACGGGAAGGGTTATTTTTTTGCGGACGTTTTGGCACCTCGGTTCCCCGCGTAGAGCTGAAGAGTAACTGTTTGTATCGATGAGTATTTTATTCATCCCACAACTCGTGGTCGATCTGCCGTTCAGGGTCGATTTTTCCTTGGATGCGGTTGTGCTCCGCCTTGGACCATTTGTTGAATAGCTGGTCGAGGTCCTGCCACTCCCGGGTGAATTGCTTTTCCTTGTCCACCCCGATATGCTTTTTGATCGCCTCAATCACAACATTTCTGATTAAGGCTGGTTCTGTTCAGCGTT
>SKJK01000208.1 GCA_007121995.1 Desulfobulbaceae bacterium | reverse complement strand
CCTGATGCGGTGTTGAGGGTGCAGATGACCCGGGCTGCAGGAAAGGTTTGGCGGATTGCCTGTACCAGAGGCAGTGCGGAAGTGGCTTCGCCCACTGAAAGGGCGTGAATCCAGAAAACCGGAGTAGACGGGGGAATCGGGCCGAGTTGTGCCACCCGATGTCTCAGACCCAAGCCCAGTCGCCCCGCAAGTCGCTGCCGGTATTTTTTTCGGCAGAGGAACAGGGGGGTTACCGGAAGGAGAACAAGCGCCAGGAAACTTGAAAAAATCTTGTAGAGTAGAAGCATTGACAGGTCCCTTATCGTTCGCCGCATTAAAGATTGATCCTGAGCTCTTTTTTGATACCAATATTCTCTTTACCTGTCGAAGAAGAAACGTTCACAACACCTTACAGTTTTTTGTTTGTTTGTTCTGTATTCTTTATCAGGTGTTTTATCGCGAATATTTTTTTGTTTGAGAGCGATTGCACGCTTTATAATTCTGTATTATTATTTTTTGCTAAATTTTGTTCTTTCTTTTGTTGAGAGCGGTCTGCTTATTGTCTGGAGGCATGGTGTGCTGGATGATGTTAGCCTGAACATACTGAAAATACTTCAGGAAAAAGCTCGCATACCCAATGTCGAGGTGGCCCGTCAGGTCGAAATGGCTCCCTCGGCTGTTCTCGAGCGCATCCGCAAGATGGAGCGACAGGGGGTTATCGACGGGTACGAGGTTCGGCTCAACCCCGAACAGTTTGACCGCCGCCAAATCGCCTTTATTGAGGTCCGGACCAGATCAGTGGGGGACCAGCCGGAAATCGGCAGGTCGCTGGCTGCTGTCCCTGAAATCCAGGAGGTCCATTACGTTGCCGGCGAGGATTGCTACCTGGTCAAGCTCCGAGTCGCCGATACTGCTGAACTGGCGGTTGTCATCCGTGAAAAAATTGCGGTCATCGATGAGGTCGTTGCCACCCGAACAGCGACCGTTCTGAGGACCTACAAGGAAACTTTACGTATTCCCATCCGTTCTTGAACTTCAAAAGGATTCGTATCATGCCCATTTCTCCTGGCTTTTCACATCGTCTGTATCCCCACTTACCCGCCATTGCCGCCCATTTCGGCACACCGTTTCACATCTATGACGAAGTCGGTATTCGTGAAACGGGCCGGCAGTTGCAGCAGGCCTTTGCTGCCATTCCGTCTTTCCACGAGTATTATGCGGTCAAGGCCCTGCCCAACCCCAGTGTTCTCAAGATCATGCAGGACATGGGGTTTGGTTTTGATTGCAGTTCAATCACCGAGTTGCTCCTGGTCCGCGACATCGGGGCCGACGGTGACGCAATCATGTTTACCTCCAACAATACCAGCGCCGAAGATTTCCTGGCTGCTGAAGCAAACGGTGGCTGCATCCTCAACCTCGATGATATCAGTCTCATCGACAAGGTGCCGCATATGCCGGAATTGATCTGCTTTCGCTATAATCCGGGGCCGCGACGCAGCGGTAACGATATCATTGGTAAGCCCGAGGAGGCTAAATACGGGGTCAGCCACGAGCAGATCGTCGAGGCCTATCGCCGGGCTCGGGCCAGAGGGGCAAAACGCTTTGGCCTGCACACTATGCTGGCCTCCAATGAACTCAACTACACCTACATGGTACGTACCGCGGCCATGCTTCTTGAACTGGCGGAGAGTATCGGCAGGGAATTGGATATCCCTTTTACGTTTCTTAATATTGGCGGTGGGCTCGGTATCCCTTATACACCTGATGCCCGTCCCCTCGATATCGTGGCCATGGGCAAAGAAATCACCGCGCTCTTTGCAGGTTTCCAGCAACGTCAAGGGTACAGTCCAGCTCTGTATATGGAAAGCGGCCGCTACATGACCGGTCCGCACGGAGTACTCGTCACCCGGGCCATCAATCGCAAGGAGATCTATCGGACCTACATCGGCGTTGATGCCTGCATGAATTCCCTGATGCGGCCCGCTCTGTATGGGGCCTATCATCATATAGAGGTGTTGGGCAAGCAGGAAGGCCCGGGATTGGAGACGGTGGATGTAGTCGGTTCGCTCTGCGAAAATAACGACAAGTTTGCTATCCAAAGGCACCTGCCGAGAGTCACAGACGGTGATCTTCTTATCATCCAGGATACCGGTGCCCATGGTCTGGCCATGGGCTTCAATTACAATGGCAAGCTTCGCCCCAAGGAACTTTTGTTGCGGCGGGACGGTAGTGTTGCCCTGATTCGCCGTGAAGAAACCCCGGAAGATTACTTTGCCACCTTGCGTTTTGAGGACAAGGTGCTGCGGCTGTGACAATTTTTTCTCAAGATGTCAGTGCTCATCCGCTCCATTGCGGGCATGGTGTCGTCGGGTTGTGAATCTTCTCCTTGTTGACGCCTTTGAGCTGACCGGCGATGAAACCACCCTTACCGGTCGCCGGGCCGAACATCTTGTCCGTGTTCTTCGGGTGATGCCCGGAGATTGGGTTCGGGTCGGGGTGATCAATGGTCAACTCGGCCGTGGGCAGGTTTTGGCCGTGGAAGGAGATTCGGTGCGGCTGGCGGTGGTGCTGGATCGAAAACCGGTATGCGATTTGAATGTGGATCTCATTCTGGCCCTGCCCCGGCCGATCATGGTGCAGCGTATTCTCAAGCAGGCCACCGTGCTTGGGGTGCGGCGTTTCCATCTCATCCGTTCCCGGCGGGTGGAAAAATCCTTTTTTCAAACTCCGCTGCTTGGTGCCGAAAAAATACGTGCCATCCTTGTCGACGGCATGGAACAGGCCATGGATACCTGGCTGCCCCAAGTAACCATCCATCCCCGGTTCAAACCTTTTGTCGAAGATGTCCTGCCCGGCCTTGATGGCCAGGGCCTGATTGCCCATCCGGAAGCCGAGGGGTCCCTGGCCGACCTTGCCGTCGCTGCTCTCCCCCCCCGTCAGCGACTAGTGCTCGCTGTCGGTCCAGAAGGTGGCTGGAGCGACTACGAGCTGCAATGTTTCGGTGAGCAGGGTTTTCGCCGCTTCACCTTGGGCCGTCGCATACTCCACGTCGATACCGCTGTGGTCAGCGTACTGGCCCAATTACAGCTTCTCTATGATTTGCGGAACCGTTGAACGAGTTTATCGGTCAGCAGGTTGCATTCAGGAAGGCGCAGCAGTTGCAGAGCCACCGCATACAACCCTCCTCCCCCACCTATCAACAGGCCTAAACCGAGAATCTGGAGTAGGGTCGATCCCATCAGCCATCCATTCAGCACCTGTGCCATCGCCCAGATAGCCAGCGACATCAGGAGAGCGGCAGTAAGGATTTTTCCCAGTCCGGTCAGCAGGTACTTCAGGGGGAGACCGGCAAGTTTCCGGTGAAGAATGATGGCAAGGAAAAGGAAGTTGCAACTCATGGCCAGAGATGTGGCCATGGCAATCCCCCGGTGTTGCATGAGATCGATCACCAGGATGATAATGAGAATGTTAGCGGCAACCCCAAGGAAGCTGCCAATGACCGGAAACCGTGTGGTGCCGACGGCATAGAAGACGGGAACCATGACCTTGATGGCCGAGTAAGCAAAGAGGCCGCAGGCATACCAGGAAAGGGCCGACGCGGTTTGCACGGTGTCAATAGCCGTAAACGCTCCCCGTTCAAAGATGAGACGGATAATGGGCTCGGCGAGGAGAATAAGTCCGGCCGTAGCCGGTATAGCCAGGGCAAAAACCAGGATCAAGGAGGAGGTGAAGGTCTGTTTCAGGCTGTCCATGTCCTTTTCGGCGACTTGTCTGGCCAGTACCGGCATGATGGCGATGGACAGGGCCACGCCGAAGAGGCCGATGGGTAACTGAACCAGGCGAAAAGCGTAGTTGAGCCAGGAGACGGAACCTTCGGCGCAGCTGGCGGCGAAATTGGTGTTGACGAAGATATTGATCTGGGTGGCCGAGAGGCCGATGATGGCCGGCAACATCAACAGTAAAATACGTTGCAGGCCGGGATCGGCAAGGTTGCAGTGGAATCGAAAACGGAAACCGATATTTCGCAGGGCGGGCAGTTGAACCAGAAGCTGCAGCGCACCACCGAGGAGGGTTCCCCAGGCCATACCGGCGATGGCTGGTTGACCGAAACGGGGAAAGAGCCAAGCCAGAGTCAGCCCGCCGACAATGGAGCCGAGGTTGAAAAAACTTGACGACAGGGCCGGGATGAAAAATTTGCCTTTGGTGTTGAGCATACCCATGACTACTGCCGCCAGCGAGACAAACAGCAGGAAAGGAAACATGATCCGGGTGAGTTGGACGGTCAGCTCTGTTTTGCCGGGAATCAGGTTGAAGTCCGGTGCCAGCAGATTGACGATCGGGCCGGCCATGTACATGCCAATCAGCGTTAAGACGCTGATCAGGACAGCAAAAAAAATGAGAACATTGCTGGCAAGCTGCCAGGTCGCCTCCGGGCCACGCTTCGTGTCGTATTCGGAGAACACGGCAATGAAGGCGGCGGACAGGGCTCCTTCGGCGAACAGATCCCGCAGCAGGTTGGGGATGCGGAACGCGACGACAAAGGCATCGTAGGCATACCCCGCGCCAAAGAGTCCGGCAAAGACCTGTTCGCGGATAAGACCGAGGACGCGGCTGCACATAACAGCGATACTCACCGCTCCAGCGGAACGGGCGATCCGACCGGTGGATCCGGATGGGGTGACCGATGGAGGCGTGCTCATTGATTGATCAGGGTTTCAGTGGGTTATCGCTTGACTTTGCAATGTTAATACGAATATAACAAAAGCGGTTTTTTGTGGACTAGATGGTTACCATTCCTCTCTGGAAAGAGAAAGAGCTTTTCAATGCTTTTCAGTCGGGAATAGTCATCCTTTAACCTTTATGCAGCACCCGTTTCACTCACTGGAGGTATCCATGCAGGACGTACAACAGATTAGGAATACGGTTATTCTCGGACACGGCAACAGCGGTAAATCAACCCTTGCGGAGGCGTTATTGTTTACCGCCGGTTCAGTGAAACGGCTGGGTAAGGTGGATGAAGGGACGGCTTCAATGGACTTTGAACCCGAAGAGGTCAAACGCCGAATTTCTATCAGTACCGCGTTTAACCATCTGATCTGGAAAAAAAACGATGTCTACCTCATGGATACCCCTGGAGACGATAACTTTTTCAACGAGACCCGCCAGGCTAGCCAGGTTGCCGACAGTGCTATACTCACAGTGGGAGCTGTGTTGGGTGTGCGGCCACAGACGGAAAAATTTGTCGATCTTATCAAGGAGCACAACCTGCCCTGCCTTATCTGCATTACCAAAATGGATCGGGAACGGGCTGATTTCGCCAAGACCGTCGATGGTATCCGGGAAGCAACCGGACTCAATCCAGTGGTGCTGTATCTGCCTATTGGAGCGGAAGATCAATTCAAAGGCGTGGTG
>SKJK01000098.1 GCA_007121995.1 Desulfobulbaceae bacterium | reverse complement strand
CCCGGCCATGCGGAACACCTGGGGCGCTGATGCGGTCCTTCGCTCAGTCTACCTGGAGCGTGAAGCCCACACAGCCCAGATTCCGGCAGAGGAACTGCCGTTGCTCACCGACAAAGCCCTGCCGCTGCATATTTTTGTCAAGGTGGACCTCTTTCTCCCGGGTTGCCCGCCTTCAGCTGACACCATCTTTTCCGCTCTCAGCGCCCTGATCGACGGAAAAATCGCTGATCTGCGATTCAACACCGGTTTCGGCGCCTAGGAGTTTGTTATGGAACAGCATATCACCATCGAACCAGTCACCCGCATTGAAGGCCACGCTAAAATCAGCCTGTTTCTCAATGCCTCCGGACAGGTTACTGATGCCCGTTTTCAGGTCACGCAAATCCGCGGATTCGAAAAATTCGTCGAAGGTCGCCCCTTCTTCGAGATGCCTTCCCTGACCGCACGGACCTGCGGTATCTGTCCAGTCAGCCATGAACTGGCCTCGGCCAAGGCTTGCGATCAACTGCTGGCGGTGACCATTCCCGAAACAGCAAAGAAACTGCGGCGCCTGCTTAACTGGGGGCAGCTCATCCAATCCCATGCCCTGAGTTTTTTTTATCTTTCTGCCCCGGACCTGCTCCTGGGCATGGACCACCCTCCGGAAACTCGTCATTTCCTTGGCATTGCCGCCCAGGATCCTCAGTTCGCCCGGGATGGCATCAGGCTGCGCCAATTCGGTCAGCAGGTCATCGAACGGCTGGCCGGCCGGCGCATCCATCCGTCCTGGGTGGTGCCCGGCGGAGTGAATGCCCCTTTATCCGAGGAGGCCCGATCCGCTATCCTTGATGATATCCCCGAGGTCAAGGACCTGGCACGCACCCATCTGCAGCGATTTAAACAATCACTGGAACAATACCAGGAATACATCGAACATTTCGCCTCTTTCCCCAGCCTGTTCCTCGGCCTGACCAGCGACGCCAACACCCTTGAACACTATGACGGTCAGCTGCGATTGATCGACGAGCAGGGAACCATCCTCCATAACAACATCCCCACCGCCGATTATGCCTCCTTGATTGGTGAGGCCATTGAACCCTGGACCTATCTCAAATTCCCGTACTACGCGCCCCACGGCTACCCTGACGGCATGTACCGAGTCGGTCCCTTGGCCCGACTCAATATCGCCGCCCGTTGCGGCACCGAGCTGGCAGACCGGGAACTGGACACTTTTCGGGCCATGCAGACGGGGCCTATCCACAGTTCCTTTCATTACCACTACGCCCGCCTGATCGAAATTCTCTACGCGGTGGAAATGATAGAAATCCTTCTCAGCGATCCCACCATAACCGACCAACAGGTCCGAGCCACGGCAGGAGTCAACAACCTTGAGGGGATAGGTATGACCGAAGCCCCCCGGGGCACACTCATCCACCATTACAAGGTCAGCAGCGACGGCCTGATACAGTGGGCCAATCTGATCATCGCCACCGGTCACAACAACCTGGCCATGCAGCGAGGGATCCTGCAGGCAGCGCAACGATACCTGGGTCACGGTGAACTTCACGAAGGGTTGCTCAACCGCATCGAAGCTGTCATCCGTGCCTTTGACCCCTGCCTGGCCTGTTCCACCCACGCGGTGGGACGTATGCCCCTGGAAGTTGAGCTGATCGGACCGGATGGTAGTCAGCTGGAGCACATCCAGCGTTGAGCTCTGGCTTCAGCGTGTATACCGCCTGAACCAACCGTTACCCTTGATCCGTTTAGACCGTTTAACAATCCACAGGACCGTCATTCACAGTTTTACAAACGTCTCTCTTTACTTGACTACCGACGGAGATAAAAATGGTAAATAAAATCCTGGTTGCCTTTGATGGTTCCGAGCAGTCGCTGTATGCTTTTTCCTACGCATTGGATCTGGCCGGGAGCTGCCCATCCTCTGTGCAGGAAATCCATGTGGTCGCCGTGGTCCAGTTGCCGGAACTGATCCTGGATGGCGACATGGATGAAGTCATCGAAAACACGACTCAACATTACTGGAACATATTCAAAGAGTTGGACAACGAAGCAGCAGCGCAACAAATCAAGATCACCACCGAGGTGGTCGTTGGTAATCCTGCAGATCAAGTTATCCGTTATGCTGTTGATCATGACATTGACATGATTTTCGCTGGTCAGACCGGCAAATCCGAAGTGCAAAGCTGGCTGATGGGCTCGGTCTCCAGACGCATTGTCATTTATGCCCCCTGTTCGGTCACCATTATCAAACAAAAAAAAACTCTTGAAGCCGAGAACAGTTCTTTACCCAGGTAGATCACTACCTGCACGCACAGAGCGGTAACCTCCGGAGCCGAAAGCCACCGACCTGAAAATAATGATAAAAACAAGTCCATAACAATGGGATACAAATTGTTGCTGGTAATGGTGGGAGGTGGTCTGGGCGCAGCGAGCCGGTACGGAATAGGTCTATTAACAGCCAGGCTCTGGGGAGCAAATTTCCCCTGGGGCACGCTCATCGTCAACCTGGCAGGCTGCTTTTTAGTCGGCCTGCTTTTTGCTCTGGCAGACCGTAGCCGGCTCCTGTCGCCCGACCTTCGACTCCTGCTTATCACTGGGTACCTGGGGGCACTGACCACTTTTTCCACCTTTTCTCTGGAAACCGTTTATGCCGGTCGAGCCGGACTGGTCCTTCAACCACTGACCAACATTCTTATCCACAACCTGGGTGGGCTGACACTGGCCTATTTAGGACTGCGGTTGGGTGGAATGAAATGAGCTCCGGCACGAGCCGCAACAAAAGAGATCTGTCAGAATACGATGACTCAATTATTGTTTGTGCATAGAAAATAACTCTCACCTAAAACCTGTTTGTACTGAATCACAACGGTATCTTGAACAGACGCCTTTCCGGAATATACTATTGACTGGTAACCACCTGATTTGCTATAGCGGATCAATACGTTACGAGACTGATTTCAACCCGTGCGATAGGTTCCAGTTTCCTGGTCATGCAGCTTTGTACATGCACCCGGCGAACGCTTATGTGCCCGTCAGAGTCCTGAATCAGTGAGGCTGGACTCTGGTTTTGAATATATTTACTGTCATCAGGTTATAAGTGAGAGTGGGAAAACACGATGGAACAGAAGAATAGTTACTTCACCCGTCATGCAAAAAATGATCGGCTACCGGTCGCTCTGTCGCCGCTGCGGCAAGACGGCAAGAGTTCAGCTCAAACGTATGCTGCAGGATCTTCTATGAAAGGAATCTACGCTGGAAGCTACGACCCACCAACCAATGGTCATTTATGGATGATCGAGCAGGGATCGCGACTGTTCAATGAATTTTATGTCGCTGTCGGCGAAAATTCGCAGAAACAATACACCTTCAACCTGGAAGAACGGATGGAAATGCTGGAGGAGATGTGCGCCCGACTTCCCAATGTAAGGGTCGTGCACTTTGAGAATAAATTCCTGGTGAAATATGCTGAATCCATCGGTGTGGATTACATTCTTCGCGGCATCAGAAACGAAAAAGACTACACCTATGAGCGAGGTATGCGCTACGTCAACTGCAACATGAACAAAAGGATCCAGACATTATTTATGATGTCGCCCCGCGAACTGGTTGAGGTCAGCTCCAGCCTGGTCAAAGGCCTGGTCGGCTCTGATGACTGGGAACAGGTGGTCAGGGAGTATGTTCCTGAATCAGTCTACTTCAGGATGCTGGATAAATTCCATGCCCTCCGTCCCTGTCAAACCCATCGCAGGCATCTCGAAAAAATCTGATCGATCGGAGCGGACAATCCTATCCGATATAACCTCCTGCACTATGAACCATTGCCGAGTATAGTCGTCATTCCCGCATAGGAGGGAATCCAGAATCCTCTGCTTTGCCAGAAACCTGATCCCCAATGACTGCCTCGGGGATAACAAAAACCGCTCGGCAGAACACGCCGACACTGTCCGTTTTTTTTACCCCATACCATCGAATCGGTTTTTTACATACCATTGACTTTTCCTGTCAATGGTATATAAAAAACCGATTCGACTGGTTGCGTTGGCTGGTGCCGGCCGCGGGCTTCAACCCCGTTGGGCTCCCCGTGAAAGGGAAGCCGTTTGGTTCGATTCCAAAACCAGTCTCCTCTGTGGTCAGCGATTCAGTTGCTTGTTGAGAAAGGCAAGCCAGGAATCAAACCCCTCGCCGCTGGTGGCTGAGAGGGCCACCAACTCTAGATCGGGCTTGAGAAGGCCTGCCTCTTTGCGGACCTCGTCCATGGAAAAATCGAAATAAGGGAGCAAATCCACCTTAGTCAGGAGCACCAGGTCAGCCCCTTTGAAAGTCGCTGGATATTTAGCCGGTTTATCCGAGCCCTCCGGAACCGACAGCAGGACCACTCGGCTGTGCTCGCCCAGATCAAAAGTGGCCGGACAGACTAGATTGCCAACATTTTCGATAAAAATCAGGTCGTAACCGGTACCCTTAGCAAAATGCTCCAAGACATGGAGACCACCATGGACCAGGGATGCATCCAGATGGCAGGCCCCGCCAGTGGTGAGTTGCACCGCTGGTACCCCCTTGGCACGGATACGTTCAGCATCGCGCTCGGTCTCGATATCACCCTCAATCACGCCAATCCGCACCGTATCCACGAGGGCCTCGATGGTCCGCTCGAGCAAAGTAGTTTTACCGGAACCTGGACTGGAAATGAGGTTGATGGCCACGGCCCCCATCTTCTCAATATGCTGCCGGTTGGACCTTGCCTGCCTTACGTTGGCTGCCAACAGACTCTGATTGACTTCGACCACCTTGGTGTTGTGGTGATGGTGTTCGTGCAGGTGACAGCCACAGGTATCACACATGAGACTACTCCATTTCTACTTGATTGAGAATCAGTTCGGTACCACCTCTCGAAGAGAGGCGATTCGATCCACACCAGGGACATTTTCTAGCCGCCAGCCCACAGCGAGCCAGTTCCAGCCGTTCGCTCTGCCGGGGAAAAGGGATAACCGACAATGTATTGCACTCCACACAGCTGTATTCGGGATCAGGAGTCTCCATCTCGAGAACCGCATCCCGGGTTGCCGGCCGCTCCGCTTTGAGAATATTGAAGCCAAAGGCAAAACTGTCCTGGACGATACCGGAAAATGGACCCAGAGTGACCACAACCCGGTTGATCCGAACCGCTTGGTGCTCTCCGGCCAATTCCAGCAATTGATCGATCAGGCTCTGAGCCAGGGAAAGTTCATGCATTGAAGGACAGACTCCCGTGACAGAAGAATAAAAACGGATTTCAGCAGATTCTCGGCAGCGGCTGCCCGGTCAGTGGTTCGAGCAACCGGGAACCCCCGATCCTGGTGGTAAGAATGACCTGGCCCTCTCCTGACCCGCTGATGCGGCCGATACGAGCCGCTCCCCTCCCCT
>SKJK01000215.1 GCA_007121995.1 Desulfobulbaceae bacterium | reverse complement strand
TCATACGCTTCGTGCCGTTGCCCAAATTCAATATTCTCCGTAAAAAGAAGAAATCTATCTCCAGTCAGACAACGGAATTATCTTCGAGCCAGGTTGATGCATCGCGGTAAACAAGGGCCTGAATCCGTGACGGTTGGACTCTTGTTTTGTATTTATTTTACTGTAATCAGGTTGTAATGCGGCGACATTTTTGACAATTCGCCTTCACCATTCGCCCTTCGGGGCGTCCGTCCGCACGCCATCTTCATTGCCCGTAACCGTACGATAAAGTTTACTTTAATCGAACGGCCACGGACAACGAAGCTGGTGCACGGACGAACACTCACGGATCCAGGCCAGGATTCTGGCGGCTTCTTTCCCGTGGCACAATTATCAGTGTCCTGCCCTGACCCGATAGGCGAAGTACATGACCCGGATTTTATCGGCAAATTCTTCGTTTCCCGGCAAATAAGGCTCGGGTTCTGAGTGAAACACTTTTTCCCACAGCTTCTCTGTCTCCAGAGTATCCAGGATTTTTGTGAAACTCTGTTGATGCAGCAAATCATCGCGGTGGGTAAAGACGATCAGACCATTGGGCACCGTCACTCTGATAAATTCGCGCAACAACTCTTGCAGTGCTTCGATATAGGTCAGGACGCCGACACAGTTGACTGCTGCGAACGTATTGTCAGCGAAGGGTAAGGGGAATTGCTGCAGGTCAAGGACCTGTGCACTTGTGTAGACTCCTGACTGTTTCGCTTGTTCAATGGATGCCGCCGAGATGTCGGTCCCGATAATGGTCTCGAATCCTTCGTTTTGCAGGGCCTTGCCGGTGAGTCCGGTCCCGCAGCCAGCGTCAAAAACCGGTCCTTGACAAATGGAATGGGCTGCCAGCAGATGAGCGGCGTATTGAGGCGCTCTGTAGGTCCATTGTTCGAGAGAGGTCTCATAGGTTGACGCCCACTGATCATAATAGGTGGCGACTTCTTTACTGTTGGTGCTGCCTTGGCCCAACCATGTGTTGGTTTTCTTCAAAACGTTCCTCCAAAAAGCTGTTTGCGTGCATGTTATGCAACGGTCTGTCTGTTCGTGTGCCGGATCGAGATATCCGGGCTGCTGTAGAGGCCGATGCGGATGTCCTCGCCGCTCCAGAAATCTGTCCTGTTAACCGGTGTCCATCGAGAAACGAGATGTTTTGTCCTCAGTCGAGACGCGCTGGCGAATTCATCCTCTATCCCTGCGAAGCCTGTTGATAGCTGCGGAAATCAACTCTGATTCCGGGGCGTTCGGTTTGAGTTTTCTTTCGTATTCTATCAACCGTTCTGCTGTACCATTGTCGTTCATGACCATCTTTGTCAACCTGCTTTTTAATGTGCTGGTCGAAGCACTTTTTCGCCCATGGATGATCTCATGGAAAGCTGAACGAATTTTCAACCATAGATCAAGCATAGGGTCAGGCCTCCAAGTCGCCAAGTTCCAGGGCCTTGTTCATCAGACTCTCGAGTTTGGTAGAGAGCGCGGCATCAGACTTTGCCCGTTCAGACAATCGTCGAACCGCTGAACTCAGCGACCCTGGATCGCGATTGACTTTTGTGGATACCTGCTCCAGGCTGCCGGCACCGGTCTCACGGGCCAGCCATGCGAGGACGGCGCGGGCCTCGCTCAGGTGGCGTTGTTGCGATGGGCTTTGCAGCGCTACCCGGTCGATGTCGTAGACATGGAAAACCGCCGTTTCGACGTGCTCCAGAGCAACGTCCCGAGGCGACACATCCTTCGCCGCCAGGACAGAGGCCGCGAAATCATCGCTGCCCAGAATGCGGGAATCGCTGCCGCCGCAATGAAACTCCTTGCGATACGTTTCATTGAAACCATCTTGAATGAAGCGAGCGTATCCCCGCCGTGCTTTTCCGGCCTGTCTGCCGAATTGCCCGAGAAGATTCTCGGTCGTCAACCATGGCAGGTCGTCCCTGCCGAGATAAGCTAGGTGGCTGGTCCAAAGATATTCGTCCGGGGTCTGTACTGTTCCGGCGCGCAGTGGATTGAGATGAATGTAACGGACGAGTTCAAGCAAATAGCTGTCACCGTCGACCAGCACGGCTTTATAGCGTCCCTGGAAGAGGTGGCCGGTCCGTTTTTCGCGCCTGTTGACCCAGCGGGTGTAGCGAAAAGAGAGATTCTGCAATCCGCGTGACAACGGGATGTTGCCGGCCTGGAGGACAAGATGGAGATGGTTGGCCATGAGGCAAAAGGCGTGTACCCGGTAGCCGAAACGGCAGGTACCTTCCTGCAGGAGCAGCAAGAGCCGATAGCGATCGGTGTCCGCAAGAAAAATGTCCTGCCCACCGTTGCCGCGCAGGATGATGTGATAAAAGCCACCGGGGTGATGAATGCGGGGTTTACGTGCCATGAATGATCTTATCCTCGATTGACCGACATGTCAACTTCGAGGCCTGACCCCTTTCCTGTCGGTCGATCCTGCGGGACAGGTATTTGCTTGTCTCTACAGCAAAAATGATGCATTATTTCCACTATAAAGATCAAGGAAAGGAAACCAGGGACACTGCCTCTCTTTTTAAAAGGGGCAGTGTCCCTGGTTTCCTGATGCTGTGCGATTTGTATCAGGGAGTGGATTTGTGCGACATGGGCTGAAGGTTCACATCACCATCACCCTGCTGGCTTTGCTGATTGCGGCCACGGGGCTGAGCTTTTTTGTCATTGCCTCCTTCTGGCTGCGGGATGGAGCCCTGTCGCTGGCCAGGGAAAAGGAGCTGCAGATAACCCTGCTGGCGGCTGGTGCCGGGCGGCAGGTGGCGGAATTACCTGCGGATCAGCCGTCACATGGGGTCACTTTTTTTTCCTTGCTGGCTGAGGAGAGTCTGCACACCTCCGGGGCGGTGGCTGCCTGTCTGCGGGTTGGATCAGAGTTGTCCTGTCACGGTGATGAAAAACTGCATTATGCCCATCTGACCTGGATGTTGACGGATAAGCCGGGAGCAACCGCCCGTTCCCTGCATGGCCTGGCCTGGGCCGGAATGGTTCCGGGCAGGCGCTATCTCGACCTGACCCTGTCCCTGGACAGTCCCGATCAGGTCAAAGGTTCCCTGGCCCTGCGCTTTCCCCTTGCCCCCCTTAATCAGCGTATTCATGGTCTGCAGCGCTATATCATCGTCTATCTGGGGGGTAATCTGATCATTTTGCTGGTCATCGGTTTTTTTCGCCTGCATCGGGGGGTCATTCGGCCGGTAGAGAACCTTATCCGCCGCACCGATTCCTATACCGACGAAGGGGGGGTGCCTTTTCTTGCCTTGGAAGGCGGCAACGAACTGGGGCAGCTGGCCGGATCCATGGAACGGATGCTGGGCCGGATCAAGGCGGACCGGGAACAGCTGCAACGCCATCTTGTGTCGCTGCAGCAGGCCAATCAGGAACTGATCGCCACCCGGGAAGAGATGGTGCGGACAGAAAAACTCTCTTCCGTGGGCCGTCTGGCCGCCGGCCTGGCTCACGAAATCGGCAATCCGTTGGGTATAGTCCAGGGATATCTGGGGCTTATCAAGCAAAAAGATCTGAGTGAGCAGGAACGGCTGGAATTCACTACCCGTGCTGAACAGGAAGTGCTGCGGATCAGCCGGCTGGTGCATCGGCTCCTTGATTTGTCCCGACCGGCTGCCAGCACCAGCGGCGATGTCGATGTCCATCGGGTGCTGGGCGAGGTGGTTGATCTGCTTCGCCCCCAACCGCTGATGGACGGCATCGAATTGACCTGCCGACTGCACGCGGCGGAATCGGTGATCCACGGCAATGCGGCTCAGTTGTTGCAAGTCTTTCTCAACTGCTTCATCAATGCTGCTGATGCTGTCCATGCCGCCGGTGAACGCGGAACAATCGATATCTGCACCGATACCGTTGACCAGGAAGGAAAACGGGCTGTGCGGATCGCGATTGCCGACAACGGTATTGGCCTGACTGAAGGAGAACGCACTAATGTGTTTGACCCCTTTTTCACCACCAAGGAACCGGGTAAGGGGACGGGGCTCGGCCTGTCCGTTTCCTATGCTCTGCTCAAGTCCATGGGGGGGGACATCAGCTTGACCAGCCGAGCTGAGGGTGGCGCCCTGGCCACCATCATCCTGCCTTTGCTGCAATATGGGGGTGAAATGGCATCCAGCTCGGTCGCACAGGGCGATCATGGGGAGGCGGCATCCTGATTTCCGGTGGCCATGACCGCACCCGGATCACAGCGGGCTCGCCGCGGCCCCGGGAGGCATGGGCATTGCTATGTTGGCACAGGACGATCTCATCGACACCCTGGCCAGGCTGGTACAGGAAAAGGTCTGCCATGACGAGAGCCTGAATATGTCATCTGAGTCCGAAAACCTGCATGCCTCCGGGTATTTGTTGACTTGGAGGAGAGGATTTGTCATAACAACGCCATTCATTGTCCATAGAGTATGTTATTTCCATAACCGAGGAGGAGAGGATGAAAAAAGGACGTGTTGCGCTTCGGGCGCTGATGACCGGGTGCCTGTTTGTGCTGGGTTGTTTTATGCTGACATCTTTTGCCCATGCGGCCACTATCAAGATCGGCGCCATCTTGGCGGAAACAGGTCCGGCTGCCTTTCTCGGCGGTCCGGCATCCCGCTCTCTTCACATGCTGGTTGAAGAGATCAATGCCGAAGGCGGCATCAACGGCAAGCCTATCGAGTTGATTGTCAAAGATTCAGGCGGCAGCCCGGAACGAGCAATCTCCTTTGCCAGGCAATTGATCGAAGAGGATAAGGTCTTTGCCATCATCGGTCCTTCCACCAGCGGTGAGAGTCTCGCCATCAAAAGGATTGCCGAGGACGGTAAAACCATCCTGATCTCCTGTTCAGCTGCCGAGGCCATCGTCTCCCCGGTGTCACCGCATGTCTTTAAAACCGCGCCCAGTGATAGTTATGCGGCGCAGCAGATCTTCATGACCATGCAGGAAATGGGGATCAGCAAGATTGCGGTGCTTGCCGCCAACGACGGGTTTGGCAAGGCCGGCAAGGAGCAGTTGGCCAAAAATGCTCCGGATTTCGCTATTACCATCGTTGCCGAGGAAGTCTATGATAAAAGTGCCACCGACCTGTCGGCCATTGTCGCTAAACTCAGGGCCAATCAGGCTATTGAAGCGGTGGTGAACTGGTCCATTGTCCCTGCCCAGTCCATTCTCGTGAAAAATATCCGTCAGGCCGGCTGGGAGGTTCCCATTTTTCAGAGTCATGGTTTTGCCAATATCAAGTATGCTGAAGCCGCCGGTGTTGCCGCCGAGGGGATCATCTTTCCGGCCAGTCGTATCCTGGTGGCTGAATATCTGCCCGAGGGACCGCAAAAAGATTTTCTGCTCCACTACGTCAAATCCTATGAATCCCGCTTCAATGAAAAGGTCTCCACCTT
>SKJK01000317.1 GCA_007121995.1 Desulfobulbaceae bacterium | reverse complement strand
TGCTCCCACCATGATTTCAAAGGGAGTTTCCGCCGGCCACCAGTGCTGAGGCCCGCATTGATCAAGCATGCGGACATACATTTGCTGCAGACGCTTTGCAGTCTTCATAACGGTTTGCACCCGTGTCTGGAGGAAAAATGGAGACGATCACAAAGCTCCATCTTTGCACAGTCGTTCCTGCCCGCGAAAAGGAGTTGGCAAGAGAAGCCACGTCCAGACAAATCCGGGGTGCGCCTGTGGCCACCTGCAATCCAGGATTGCGTAGCACACCATACTGCCCCCTCTTTGACTCGTTGCAAAAAAATCAATCCCCCAAACAGATCCCGATATCGCGAGCGGTCTGGACTTTGTCACTATCCAGATCTACTTGTTTCCGCCGGCAGATTGCCTCGGCAATGGGAACAGAGGTCATTGTCGGAGATTTCCAGGCCACCATGTGATCAAAAACACCTGCCTCTGCTAACCGGACCGCATGGGCGCCAAAACGCAGGGCAAGCAGTCGATCAAAGGTGGTGGGTGAACCGCCCCGCTGCAAATGTCCCAAGACCAGGGAACGGGTATCTTTA
Organism: Desulfobulbaceae bacterium; assembly: GCA_007121995.1. Classification (GTDB taxonomy): domain Bacteria; phylum Desulfobacterota; class Desulfobulbia; order Desulfobulbales; family Desulfobulbaceae; genus Desulfobulbus. The sequence continues at coordinate 4,854 of SKJK01000317.1, read as the reverse complement.
CCCAATCGCTGGCGGATCTGATCGGCCACCCATTCACCGATTCCCCCGAGAACGACCTCAGTCCGGCCTATCTCTCCAGCGCCCTTGCTGATAACCTCACCATCCTCAGACCGAGCCCCTTCGGCCACCACAACAATTGAATAATGCTTTCCATGGAGTTCGTTATCAGCTATTTTCTCACAGACGGCATCGATTTTAAAAGGAATCTCGGGAATAAGAATCACATCAGCGCCACCGGAGATTCCTGAATAAAGGGCTATCCAGCCTGAATCACGGCCCATGACCTCCACCACCATAACCCGGTCGTGCGACTTGGCGGTGGAATGCAGTTTGTCGAGGGCATCCGTGGCTGTGGAAACAGCGGTATCGAAACCAAAGGTCCGGTCGGTAGCTTCCAGATCGTTATCAATAGTCTTGGGCACACCGATAACCGGCATCCCTTTCTGGGCAAATCGATGGGCAATGTCCAGGCTTCCATCACCCCCGACAGCAATGTGGCAAAAGAACCCCATTCTATTGAAATTAGAAATTATTTTATCGGATATATCGAGAATCTGTATCTCACCGGCAAGATTTTCCACCGGTTTGGCAAACGGATTACCCTTGTTGGTGGACCCCAGAATAGTGCCCCCCTGGGAAAGAATTCCCTCGACATCTTCAGGGGCAAGCCGAATCAAATCATCGCGATCAAGCAGACCGCCGTATCCCGATCTACTTCCGTAAATCTCCCACCCCTTTCTGCTCGCCGCATTAACCACAGCGAAAATAACGGCATTGAGCCCTGGCGCATCTCCGCCACCGGTTGATATAAGAATCTTTTTTCTCATCTGTCTGGTCTCTTTAGATAGAATTTGCACTGCAGTAACATTTGAATTGTAGAAAGAGGTGGGTGGTTTGACAATGTTTTTTCCATCATTCACCCTTACTTTACCGGAAAAGCCAGAATAACCGGCACCGGTCCCTACTCAAAATCCGGTGTATTACCTTGTTGAGCTTTGTTGACGGCTCGATTGAGATCAAGACTTTTATCTTGCTGTGCAACATGGTAGGATAAAAAATTTATGTACGGAAAATCTCTTCCCGTCCAAGGTTGACGAGACGGGTTTTGCGCCTTAGATTTTCAAGACAACCCTTTCACGCGATCCCAATACGGGTCAGCATCTCATTTTGAGGAGGCACGCATGTTTGAAGTAACAGCAACAGCTGTAAACAATTTGAAAACATACCTGGAACAAAACAAAATCAGTTCTGCAGTTCGCATCGCCCTGATGCAGGGTGGCTGAAGCGGACCATCTCTCGGCTTGGCTCTGGATGAGCCAAAAGACAGTGATAAAGTGTACGAGGAAGACGGACTTAAGTTTCTAATCGAAGAAGATCTTTTAGAAAAATGCGGTGCTGTCAAGGTGGATTTCATTGAAGCAGGTTACCGGTCTGGATTCTCCATTACGGCAGCCAATCCCATCGGTGGTGGCGGCAGTTGCAGTTCCGGTTCATGCGGTAGCGGTTCCTGTGGCTGAACCGACCTTGCTTCCGGCACCTCAACCCTCTTGCCAGCCGTGGCAAGGGGGTTTTTCTTTTCCGACCGTCCCAACCATGCAAAACTGGGCACACTCCAGGGGTGCCAATTTCTTGACACCCCTGGTTTCATCCTTATTGTCTTGTGAAGAGAAAACAAATTAACACATTGTTTTCAATGTAAATATAAGGAATAAAGGAGAGAAGATATGCAACTTGACAAGTTTACCCTCAAATCCCAAGAGGCTATTCAGGCTGCCCAGAACCTTGCGCAAAACAATAGCAATCAAGAACTACAACCAGAACATCTGCTTAAGGCAATCCTCGAGCAACCTGAGGGCGTTGTGGTCCCGGTGCTACAGAAAATGGGCATTACCCCCAGTGTCCTTTTACATGAAACCAATCAGCTCATCGACAACCTGCCCAAAGTCAGCGGTACTGCTGCCAACCAGACCTATGCCTCGCAACAGTTTCGAAACCTGCTTGATCAGGCATTCAAAACCGCCGCCAACATGCAGGATGAATATGTCAGCCAGGAACACCTCTTTCTCACTATCCTGGCTGACCGGTCATTAAAAGCCGCTGCCATGCTCATCCGCCAGGGGGTCACCAGCGACACCTTTCTCAAAGCACTGATGAGCGTGCGTGGTAATCAACGGGTTACTGACCCGTATCCGGAAGACAAGTACCAAGCGCTGGAGAAATATGCCCGTAATCTCACCGATACTGCCCGCAGAGGCAAATTGGATCCTGTCATCGGCAGGGACGAAGAAATCCGTCGGGTCGTCCAGGTTCTTTCCCGTCGCACCAAAAACAACCCGGTTCTCATCGGTGAACCAGGAGTGGGTAAGACGGCTATCGTCGAAGGTCTTGCTCAACGTATTGTCAACGGTGACATTCCTTCCACCTTGCAGGGCAAACAGGTCATAGCTCTTGACCTCGGTTCCCTGGTCGCTGGAGCCAAATACCGTGGCGAATTCGAAGACCGACTCAAGGCCGTCCTCAAAGAAGTGGAAAGCCGGAGCGGGGAAATCATCCTCTTCATCGATGAAATTCATACCTTGGTCGGCGCCGGTGCCGCCGAAGGGTCCATGGACGCTTCCAATATGCTCAAACCTGCTCTGGCGCGAGGTGAACTCCACTGTGTCGGCGCAACCACACTCGATGAATACCGCAAGTACATTGAAAAAGATGCTGCTCTGGAACGCCGTTTTCAGCCGGTTCTGGTCCAGGAACCCACAGAGGAGGATACCATCGCCATCCTCCGTGGGATCAAGGATAAATATGAAGTACATCACGGCGTGCGTATCCAGGATACCGCCACCGTTGCGGCAGTGACACTGTCCAGTCGCTATATCACCGATCGCTTTCTCCCGGATAAGGCCATTGACCTGATCGACGAGGCTGCCTCCCGATTGCGTATTGAAATCGATTCCATGCCGACTGAGATTGACCAGTTGGAACGAAAAAAGATCAAACTGGAAATCGAACAGGAAGCCCTGAAAAAGGAAAAAGACCCAGCATCCATCGAACGGCTGAATAAAGTCAAGGAGGATCTGGCCAATCTCGAAGACACTCTCAAGGCCATGAAAGGACAATGGTCTCTGGAAAAGGATACTATTCAGGCTATCCGCGACATCAAGGCCAGGATCGATCAGGCGCACATGGAGGAGCAACGAGCCGAACGAGCAGGTGAACTGAGTCGGGTGGCTGAAATCCGCTATGGACAAATCGTGCAACTGCAAAAAGACCTGGAAAACGCCAATACACAATTGAGCAAAATTCAGGAACAGCACCAGATGCTCAAAGAAGAGGTATCCGCCGAGGACATCGCCTCCGTGGTGGCCAAATGGACAGGAATTCCCGTGGACAAACTCCTGGAAGGTGAAAAGGAAAAATTAATCCAGGCGGAAAGTGCCCTTGGTGCGCGGGTTATTGGTCAGCGGGAAGCCATTGTCGCTGTAGCCAACGCCGTCCGGCGAGCCCGAGCCGGCCTGCAGGATCCCGACCGCCCGCTGGGCAGTTTTATTTTTCTTGGCCCCACCGGAGTCGGCAAAACAGAATTGGCCCGAAGCCTGGCTGATTTTCTTTTTGACTCGGAACAAGCCATGATCCGCATTGATATGTCCGAGTACATGGAAAAACATTCGGTAGCGCGACTAATCGGTGCCCCCCCTGGCTACGTTGGGTATGATGAAGGCGGCATGCTCACCGAGGCCGTGCGACGACGCCCTTACTCCGTCATCCTTCTTGACGAAATCGAAAAAGCACATCCCGATGTTTTCAATGTTCTCCTCCAGGTCCTGGACGACGGCCGCATGACTGATGGCAAAGGTCGGACCGTGGATTTTAAAAATTCCATCCTGATCATGACCTCTAACCTGGGTAGTCATATCATTATGGACATGGCCCAGTCCGATCCCGATGGCATGCGCCGGGAAATCGATAGCTTGCTGCATCGGCAGTTCAAACCGGAGTTTCTCAATCGGGTCGACGAAATAATCACTTTCCAAGGATTGAGCCGGGAGGATCTGTTGGCCATTGTCGATATCCAAATCAAACGAATGGCCAAACGACTGGCTGAACGGAAATACAAGGTAAGCCTGACCCAGGAGGCCAAACAGTTTCTCGTCGACACAGGGTACGATCCCACCTATGGTGCCCGTCCTCTCAAGAGAGCGATACAACGCCATATCGAGGACCCATTAGCCCTGGAAATCCTTGAGGATCGATTTACCGAAGGAGACCATATAGTTATCGATCGAGGCTCTGACAACCGGTTATCGTTTGCCGCGGACAACCCTGTGATTGGTTAATAGAACAATCCTTGTCAACACAGAAAAAAAGTGCAGAGAACCCTTGCCCACGGCAGCTGCCATTTTCCAGCTGCCGTGGGCATCAACAACAGGACTGGGTCCAGGCATACCAACAAGACCCAGCCGGACAAAATAGCAATAACAATGAACCGGGAGCTTGAAAATATGGCTGAACATGTAGAAGACTTGACTGTGAACTATGAAGAAGACGGCGTTCAACTGGTCAAGGAAACCGACAAAGAGATCCTTTCCAAGGGGGCATGGGTGACCATCCTTTTTAAATATCAGGATTATGACAAAAAAAATGAGGAATACGGCGCAGAAAAATTTACTATACGACGCTATCAAAAGAGAAACGGCCAGTATCAGGCCAAATCTAAGTTCAATATTTCCAGTGCAGCCCAGGCCAGAAAATTAATCGATACCCTGGAACGCTGGACCCAAAAAAATTGAACATCTGCATACCAGATCCATGTCATTTATGAGCGGAAGCAAAAAATTCCTGACGCTTGCCCCCCCTTGC
>SKJK01000174.1 GCA_007121995.1 Desulfobulbaceae bacterium | reverse complement strand
TTCTCTGATCTTCATGTCCATGGGGCTTATGCTGGGGCACCTCAATTCGGAAGCCCTGGCCCTGGTGACTCTGGTGGGCCTCTTGACCATTGCCCTGTCGGTATATATGATTACGTATTCACATGGCTTGTATAACCGGCTCGAGCCCATGCTGACAGTGTTCGAGCGGCGTCTTCCCCGACAGGAGGAGTGTCAGGATCAGCATTTTATCGGCAAGAAACAGTATGATGTCATTCTCTTCGGGTTGGGTCGCTACGGAACCGCCCTGGCAGAACGTCTGATCAGAGATGGCTTTACGATTCTGGCCGTGGACTTCAACCCCGATGAAGTGCGCCGCTGGCGAGAGCAGGGTCACGATGTAATCTACGGTGATGCCAGTGATCAGGAGTTTGTCAGCAATCTGCCCCTGCGCGGGGTACGCTGTGTTATTTCAACCATGGCACAGCATGATCTCGGCCTGACCTACGAGGATCCGCGTCTGGTCCTGATCGACGAACTGAAACGGCAGAATTTTTTCGGTACCATTGCTGTCTCCATGCAGCAGACAGCACATCGCCGCGAAATTGAAGAGTTGAAGGCCAAGGGCGCGGATTTTGTTTTCCTGCCGTATTATGACGCTGCTGATCAGGCCGCAAAACGTCTCAAAGAAGCTCTGGCCTGAACCTTATGTTGAACCGGGGCGGGTGAACTCATCGGCAGCCTTTGTTGCCAGGAGGACAAGATGCGCAATTTTCACAATATTCTCTATGTGAGCAACGGTCTCGGCGATGACAGCGAAGGGCTCAAGCAGGCCCTCAGTCTGGCCAGAAACAACAAGGCAGCTTTGAGGTTTCTCCACCTTTATCCGGAATTACCGGCGGATCAGGAGGAGTACCAGGTTAAATATCGGACATTTCTGGCTGATGAGGTGGCGGATATCCTGCAGAAAACTCGTGTTTCTCTGGGGGTAGACGAAAATATGGTGCCGGTTGAGGTAGAGGTGGAGGGCAACGGTGAGACCCCTGCGGCCATCAACGTGATTCGTCATGTACTTCGTAACGATCATGATCTTGTTATCAAGGAAGCGGAGCCCAGGAAAGGCGGTAAAGGATTCATGGCCATGGACATGAGCTTGTTACGTAAATGTCCGTGTCCGGTATGGCTGGCACGCCCGATTGTCCGGTCCCGGGGAGCAATCCGGGTGGCGGTGGCTGTAAACCCTGAAAGTCGTAGTGATGCCGAGCGTGACCTTTCTCTGCGCCTTCTGGAACTGAGCCGTTCCCTGGCCGATTCCTGCAGTGGGGAACTGGATATTGTCTCCTGTTGGGATTTTGCCTTTGAGCGCTACCTGCGGGAAAACACCCGGGTTTATATTCCGGAGGAAACATTGCGTAGTGCATCCCTGCAGGCCCAATCAACACATCACAGCGGCCTCAGCGACCTGCTCCAACAGTCTGGTATCGGTGGTGTATTTCAAGTCCATCGCTTGAAAGGTCGGGCCGATGACCTCATCCCTGCCTTTGTCCACGATAAGGCGGTGGACATCCTGGTGATGGGAACTGTGGCCAGAACCGGGATAGTCGGTTTTATCATGGGAAATACGGCGGAAAACATCATGCGGCAGATCAGCTGTGCCTTGGTAGCCTTGAAGCCAAGCGGGTTTGTTTCGCCGGTCAAGGCGTATTGACCTGCCCGCCATAGTTCCCCAGGCCCCTTTTATGCGGGGGCAGCCGCGACCCGGCAAAGATGGCCCCCTGGGATCGCCTACACTGAGTGAACGTTCGCCGGGTACAAGCAAAAGGCTGCCTGAACTGAGAATTGGAACGGTTACACAGCTGATTGGGTAAAATAAACATCAATATGGATCAGGAAAAAACACCGCATTGCCCCTTGTGCCGGCACATCGGCACCCCTTTTCATCTTCGTGAATTTTACAGCTGTGATCGGTGTAACGGAATTTTTCGATCGCGGGCCTTTTATCTGTCTCCGGCCGAGGAAAAAAAGCGCTATGAGACCCATAATAACGATGTCCACGACCCGCGGTACCAGCAATTTGTCTCCCCCATTACCAATGCAGTGTTGACCTGGTATGCACCCCGGAGCACAGGATTGGATTTTGGTGCCGGGACCGGACCGGTCATTACCAAGGTTTTACGTGACCATGGGTATGATATCAGGGAGTATGATCCTTTTTTCTGCAATAAAAGCCAATTACTTGCCGAGACCTATGATTATATCGTCTGCTGTGAAGTGTTGGAGCATTTTCGGGAACCGGCACAGGAGTTCAGGTTGCTGCGCGGTCTGTTAAAGAAAAACGGCAGGTTACTGTGCATGACGCTGCTCTATGACCATGACATTGATTTTGGTGCCTGGTATTATAAGAACGATCCAACCCACCTGTTTTTCTATCAACAGGCAACCCTGAACTGGATACAAGCCGAGTTTGGATTTACATCGGTCCAACTGGACGGAAGACTGATTTGTTTCCAGGCGTAACGGGTTGCCTTGCTGACGAGTGATCGTATCCGTACCAACCGGGTAGGGTTTGTGTCTTCTCAACAAAACAAGGCGAAAACATGTTGACATCCGATCGGGAGCAAATCAGGAAAAAGTTGCTCACCTTACAGGCTGAACTGCTGGAGTTGGCAGACACATCGCGGCAAGCCGCCCAAACCGTGGAACTGGATCAGGCCAGTGTGGGTCGCCTGTCCCGTATGGATGCCCTCCAGTCCCAGCAGATGGCCAAAGAATCGGGGCGGCGGCGGCAACTGCAGCTGGCAAGGATCGAAAGCGCCCTGCAGCGGCTGGAATCGGATGAGTACGGTCTCTGTTGTGAATGCGGCGAGGCAATCAACCCTCGTCGTCTGGCTGTGGATCCTACCAGTATTCTGTGCATCGATTGTGCCCGCGGGTAAAATCATCGATCGCGCCCAGGGCATCAGCGCTCCATCCGCCGACGATCAGCATGCCGCTCAGATAATCCTCAACCAACAAATGAAGTGCTGGTGAACGGTTACCTTCACATCAAGGAGAAAAGTTTTATGGATACCAAACTGGACGTGCTCATCATCGGCGCCGGTTCCGCCGGCCTGGCAGCCCTTCGTGAAGTCCGCAAGCATACCAAACGGTTTGCCGTCATCAACCATGGCCCATACGGCACCACCTGTGCCCGAGTGGGTTGTATGCCTTCGAAATCTCTTATTGAAGCGGCCAACGCTTTTCATCGCCGTCAGAGCTTTGCCGAGTTCGGTATCAACGGCGGAGACTCTTTGTCTGTGGATATTCCCAAAGTGCTGCGTGGCGTGCGCGACCTGCGGGATCGCTTCATCGCTGGTCCGATCAAGTTCACCGAAGATCTCGGACCACGGAGCATCGCCGGCAAGGCCCGGCTGCTTGGTCCTCACCATGTTCTGGTCAACGGGCAGGAATTGACGGCTGACAAGATCATAGTGGCCACCGGTTCCCGGCCCATTGTCCCGGCAACCTGGACCGAATTTGGTGATCGTCTTTTGACCACGGACACCTTGTTTGAGCAGGAACGGTTATACGAGCGGATTGCTGTCATCGGCATGGGCGCCATCGGCGTGGAGATCGCTCAGGCACTGGCACGGTTGGGCCTTGAGGTTGTGGGGTACGGTCAGGATGATTTTCTGGCCGGTTTGACCAATGAAGCGGTCAATCGCACATTCCATGAGCTTCTGCAGAAAGAGTTCCCGGTCTATCCTGGTGCTCCGGCTGAACTGCGCCAGACGGCCGATGGTATCGAGGTGACCAACGGTACCCACACCGTTGTCGTTGAACAAGTCATTGCCGCCCTGGGACGCCGGCCCAATGTCGATGACCTGGGGCTGGAAACCCTTGGGGTCGAGCTCGACGACCAGGGACTGCCCAAGGTCAATCCGCAGACCATGCAGATAGGTGACCTGCCTGTTTTTCTGGCCGGGGATGCCAATGGTCGGGTGGCGTTGTTGCACGAGACTGCTGACGAAGGCCACATCGCCGGATTGAACGCTGTTGCCGGCAAGATAATCTGCTTCAAGAGGCGTACACCCTTGATGGTTGTTTTTTCCGACCCCAATATCGCCGTGGTCGGCAAGCGTCTGAGTGAGCTGATCCCAGGCACCTTTGTCACTGGTGCCTTTGATTTCCGTCGTCAGGGGCGGGCCCGGGCGGCCCTGCGCAACAAGGGACTGGTCCATGTGCACGCGGATAAGCAAAGCGGGCTCCTGCTTGGCGCCGAAATGTGTGCGCCCGCCGGTGAACATCTGGCCCATTTGCTTGCTCTGGCCATTGATCGATCTCTCACGGTCTACGATCTGCTTCACATGCCGTTTTATCATCCAGTGGTGGAGGAGGGGCTGAGAAGCGCCTTGCGCGATCTCACTGCGCAACTCCCCGAAAAACCAGCATCAGATCTTTCTTCCTGCGCCGCGTTTCAAGCGGAAGCCCTGGATTGATTGCCCCTGACCTTCATCTCATGACGCACAAAACCTGCGGTTTCATTCGCCAGCGCGCCTTGATTAAGAACAAAATATCACGTTTCTGGATGGACACTTGCTGAACATGCAGATACAACCCTGAGTGTGCTGACGTTATTTCAGCTGGCGCTGTCTCCGTCATGCACCGGGATATACACCCGGATGGTTGTGCCCTGACCAGGCAGGCTGGTTACGGTGATACAACCGTCGTGGGCCCTCAGGATGCCGACCACCAAGGCCAGCCCCATGCCTCGGCCCATGAATTTCCGAGTAAAAAAGGGGTCAAAGATTTTTTCAATCTCCGCACCGGCAATGCCGCAACCCTGGTCCCGCACCACAAGCATGCCGTAGGTTGAAGCCTGCGGTTGCCAGGTCAGGGGAAAGCGCAGACCTGGATCAATATCCGCGGCCCTGACGGGCCGGACCTCGAGATGAATGACCCCGCTGTTTGCACCCATGGCTTCCCAACTGTTTTCCGTCAGATTGACCAGGATCTCCTGCAGTTGTTCAGGGTCCCCTGAGACTACTGGGCCGGGAGCGGCGAAGGCTGGTTCAATGGTAACATTTTCTGGTTTGCACGCTTGGAGCAAAGGAAGGGTCTGGCGGCAGATGACGCTGAGGTCAAAAGGTTTTTTCCCCCTGGTGTTCATGCCGAGATAGGTCAGCATTTTCCCGCTTATTTCAGCGGCCCGATTGGTACCGTTGAGTGCTGTGGACAGGCTGTGGCTAAAATTGCTGTTCGGAGGGGCATCGTCCAGGGCAAGTTCAATGTTGCCCATGATCACGGAGAGAATATTATTGTAGTGGTGGGCAATGGCACCCGCCATGCGTCCAAGGCTTTCTTCCTTTTCCCGCTGGTTGACCTGGCGTTGCAGCAGCAGGTTTTCGATTTCCAGGCGTTTGCGATTGGAGATGTTTTCATGAGCCACCACGACGCGATTGGCACCTTTGTATGGGAAACGGGTCACCCGGCCGATGAACCATCTGTTT
>SKJK01000189.1 GCA_007121995.1 Desulfobulbaceae bacterium | reverse complement strand
GATTGAAACCGCTCACTTTCATCATTCTGGCTATCTGCGCCCTGTTCATGCTTCTAGCCGTCGTGGATCTCCCCGACTGGGGTGATCCCGGTTCCCCTGCCAGCAGCCACGTTTCTCCTGATTTCCTGAATCAGGGATACATCGAGACAGCCACCCCTAACATCGTCACCGTGGTTCTGGCGGATTACCGGAGTTATGACACCATGTTCGAGGCCGTGGTGGTTTTTGCCGCCGCGCTCATCATCATGGTGCTGATCCGCCACACCCCCCGGAAAAGACAAAAAATCCTGCTGTTCAGGCCGCAGAGACAAGACAGGGACACGATCCTGGCCAGCGCTGCACAGCTGATCATTCCGGTGATGCAGATTTTTGCCCTCTACGTTGTTGCTCACGGGCACTACAGTCCAGGGGGTGGATTTCAAGGCGGGGTCATTTTTGGTGCCAGCTTCATTCTCCTGGCCCTCTGTCATGATCTGAAATTCAGCTTGAATCGATTCCGCCCACAGTATGTCCTGCTCTGCGTGACGGGCGGTGTATTGCTCTATGCCGGTGTGGGTGCCGTCTGCCAGGTAATGGGCTATAACTTTCTCGGCTATGCCGGGCTCGCCGGGATACTTGGGGTCAGTGAAGTCATGGCACGGTCACATGGGATCCTGCTGGTTGAAATTGGCGTCGGCATAACGGTGATGTCTGTCATGGTATCTCTCTATTACGATCTCGCCTCCGGCGGAGACCTAGACGAGGGTTTGTAAGATTATGGAAGACCTGTTTCTTTTCATCGTCGCCAACTACAATTACTGGGCATCCCTGATCCTGCTTTTCATCGGGCTCTACGGGATGGTGGCCAAGAATAATCTGATGAAGAAAATTATCGGGATGGTCATATTCCAGACTGCCATCCTCCTCTTCTTTGTCTCCGTCGCAGTGAAACGTGGCGCTTCAGTGCCGATCATCAAGTTTACTGCCGATAACCAGCCAATCCTTGAGGCTACGGCCTATGCCAACCCTTTACCCCATGTTCTCATTCTCACGGCCATTGTTGTCGGGGTGGCTACCCTGGGAGTTGCCCTCGCAATTTTACAGAAAATTCAGCGAGTCCATGGCACAATCGAAGAGGATGAAGTTCTGGAGGATCTGCGGAAATGATTGATCAGGTACCTGCCCTCATAATTATCATCCCGTTGTTTGCCTCTTTGTTCCTGACCCTGGTCGGGTCGCTGGGACATCGGTTCTCATACATCCTGCTGATCGCAGCTTTGGCAGCAACCTTCGCATGCTCCCTGCTGACTTTAGGCCTGGTTGTGGACGATAACCAAACCATTCAATACCGCATGGGAGACTGGCCGCCCCCACTGGGCATTGAACTGGTCATTGATCACCTCAGCGGTGTCGTCCTGGTCCTTATAGCCGGTTGTGCCCTACTGACCGCGATGTATTCACTGCACCCGGCCAAACAGGACAACCCGGATCGACTCAACCACTATTACGCCCTTTTTATCCTGCTGGTCACCGGACTCCTGGGGATGACGGCCTCAGGCGACCTTTTCAACCTCTATGTTCTTCTGGAAATCTCCGCGCTCTCCAGTTACGGATTGTTGGCTCGCGGACGTGGTCCGGCCTATTTTGCCACCTTTAAATATTTGATCGTTGGCACAATCGGCGCATGCTTCTATTTATTGGGTGTCGGATACCTGTACATCATGACCGGTTCGCTGAACATGGTCGACCTGACCGCGCTTCTCAGCCAACCTGAATTACAGGAGTCCGTAAGTGTCCGCATCGGCTTCACCCTGATTATTCTGGGGATATGGATCAAGATGGCTCTCTTCCCGCTGCATGCCTGGATGCCCAATGCCTACAGCAAAGCCGGCACCACCACAGCCTGTCTGATTGCACCGCTGATGACGAAGGTCAGTGTATATATCATGCTGCGGATTATGTTCACTGTCTTCTCCGTTGACTATATATTCAACTCCATTGCCTGGAGCCACCTTGTCATTTATCTGGCTTCCGCGGCAGCCGTCGTGGGCATGATCGCAGCGTTGGCTCAAAGTGATCTGCGGAAAATGCTGACCTATATCATAGTCGCTGAAATCGGGTACATGACAGGCGGTGCCTGGGTAGCAAACGCCTCTGGCTTCATCGGTGCCACCTATCATATTTTAGCTGACGGATTAATGACCCTGTGCCTGTTCATGGCAGTGGGAGCAGTGATTTATCGCACCGGGGACGCCTCAAAAACCGCCATGCGCAACCTCTTCCAGAAAATGCCCGTCACCGCGGTCGTCCTGGTTATTGGCGCAGCATCCATTATCGGTATTCCACCAACCTGCGGATTTTTCTCAAAATGGTATCTGATCCAGGGTGCGGCACAGGCTGAAGCGTGGGTCTTTGTCGCTGCCTTGTTAATCGCCAGCCTGGTGGCGGCCATCATGTTCTTCAGGCTCCTTGAAATCGCCTTTTTCGGAGATCTTGACGCCACCGATGAACATGAAGGCTCCCAGCACGGTCACGGTCACCATGGACCCGCCGTGGCTCGAGAAGAGGCGCCCTTATCCATGTTGATCCCCATGGTAATCACCGCTGTCGCAGTGATTGTCCTGGGAGTGTACACCAAGGAAGTGGTGAATTATTTCATCATCTGGTCGGTCCCGGTGGGACTATAGGCAAACACCCAGACTGCTAATTCGCGAGGGAATAAGAAAAAAGGATGTACTCTCCATCATTTTATCAAATAGCGCCGGTGATCGCCGTCTGTGCCTCACTAGCCGCAGTGCCCCTGATCGCTCTGAGCGGCAGCAGACCAAACCTGCGTGAGTTCTGGACCTTTCTTGCAGCCGGCATCAAATTCGCCATGGTCTTTTCCCTGGCCGGCTGGGTATTGGCCGGCAATGTGGTTGAGGTAGACCTGATACGGATACTGCCAGAACTTTCGATCAGTTTTCGTGTCGACAGTTTCGGAATGGTGTTTGCCCTTGTTTCGTCCTTCCTCTGGATAGTCGCCGCGACATATACCATCGGCTACATGCGAGGGCTTCAAGAACATGCGCAAACCAGATTTTTTATCTGTTTTGCCCTGTCACTCTGTGCAGCTATAGGGGTGGCCTTCTCGGGCAACCTGCTCACCATGTACGTTTTCTACGAAATGCTTTCTCTATCCACCTATCCTCTGGTTGCTCATCACCAGGATCGAGAAGGCAGAGCCGGAGCAAGAAAATATCTGGCTTTCCTGCTGGGAGGATCGGTCGGCCTGGTGCTGCCCGCGCTGATCATCCTGTTCGTTCTCGCCGGCACCCTTGATTTCGCCGAAACTATTCAAACAGGTATCGTTCCCGAGGGGACCGGAACCACCATGGTGGTGATCCTCTTCTTTGCCTGCCTGTTCGGATTTGCCAAAAACGGGGTGATGCCTATGCATGCCTGGCTGCCCGGTGCCATGGTTGCTCCCACACCGGTTTCTGCCCTGCTGCATGCGGTAGCTGTCGTCAAAGTCGGCGTTTTCTGTACAACCCGGGTGATGCTCTACGTTTTCGGCATCGACCTGATGGACGAACTCAACCTCGGTATCATTACAGCGTATATCGTCTCCTTCACCATTGTCATGGCATCCATAATCGCCCTGACGAAAGACAATCTCAAGGCAAGATTGGCCTATTCAACGGTCAGTCAGCTTTCCTACATCATCCTTGGGGTAGCTCTGCTGGCCCCCGCTGCTGTTCAAGGTGGTCTTATCCACATCGTCAATCACGCCTTTGCCAAAATAACCCTCTTTTTCTGTGCCGGGGCGATATATGTTGCCACCCACAAGAAAAACATCTCGGAAATGGGTGGGTTAGGTCGGGTTATGCCTTTCACCTTCGGTGCTTTTGCCATAGCCTCACTATCGATGATCGGGGCTCCTCCGGTGGGCGGTTTCATCACCAAATGGTACATCCTGGTGGGAACACTGGATGCCGGGCAGTTAGCCATTATCCTGGTGCTGCTGGCTTCGACCATGCTTAATGTCGGCTACTTCGCCCCGATTACCTACAAAGCCTTCTTTGGCAAGCCCCCGGCAGGTGTTACCTACGAACCGGGTATTAAAGAAGCGCCTCTGATCATGGTGGTACCGATCCTGGTGGCGGCTACTATCTCGGTTGCCATAGGCATCTTCCCGGAATACATGATGCAATTTGTGAAAATGGTGATCCCATGATTGTTAAAATGATCGATTATCTGCGCGATCGACTGCGACTAGTCATCCGCCTGTGCTATGGAGTGCTGGCTCTGCTGGTACTGTATGATGCCTTGATACTGGATAAAAGTTACGCCCATACCGCAGCCGAGAAACTTCCCGGGTTCTGGTCGATTTTCGGATTCATTTCCTGCGTTCTTATCATCATTGTCTCCAAGTGGTACGGCCATCTGGGGATCATGGCACGGGAAGATTACTATGATCGGTAACCAGCAACCGGCATACGCTTCTTCTTCATCCGCCCCAGTCACAGCTTTCCGGCTGCTAGCTCGGGTCGAGTTGTCCAAGAACATGGCGCTGGCAAGCGTCTCCTTTTTCCCGGTGTGGGCTGAACCCATGTACCGGATCGTTGAGGGATTAGATGTTTACTGAATTCTGGGTACACCCTGCTCTTATTTTAATTTTCGGAGCTCTCGTTCTACCGCTGGCAAAAGGGGTGGTTCGCAAGCCATACTTATTGCTGATCCCAGTACTGGCCTTTGGTTCTGTCCTGCAGATGGAGCAGGGTATCTACGGGGTCTTTCCATTCCTTGACTGGAACCTGACCTTTGGCCGGGTCGATAAACTCAGCCTGGTCTTCGCCTACATCATGACCCTGATGTGCATTATCGGCACCCTGTACGGTCTGCATGTCGACAATGAGTACGAGACTATGGCGGCCTGGCTGTATGTCGCAGGTTCACTTGGGGTCATCTTTGCCGGCGATTTTCTGGTGCTCTTCCTGTTCTGGGAAGTCATGGCCTTTTCTTCCGTGTTCCTGGTCTGGTTCCGCAGGCGTCCTGAATCTCTGTCCGCCGGATACCGATATCTCCTGGTTCACACAGCCGGCGGCCTCGCCCTGCTGGCAGGGTTTGTGCTCCATTACCAAGCCACCGGGGACCTCAGCTTCAATCAGCTTGACGTCAGCAACCCAACCCCGGCCATGTACCTTATCCTGATCGGCTTCCTGCTGAACGCGGCAGTACCACCCCTGCACGCCTGGCTGCCTGACGCCTACGGCGAGGCAACGGTAAGCGGCGCGGTGTTCATGTGTGCCTTTACCACTAAAACCGCGGTCTATGCACTGGCCCGAGGATTTGCCGGCATGGAAATCCTGATCCCCCTTGGGGTCATCATGGCTCTGTACGGTGTCGTTTACGCTGTCCTGGAAAACGATGCCCGCCGTCTGCTCGCCTACCACATCATCAGTCAGGTGGGCTACATGGTCGCCGGGGT
>SKJK01000323.1 GCA_007121995.1 Desulfobulbaceae bacterium | reverse complement strand
CCAACCATTTGGCTACCGCCACCGACTGCGCCTCCATCTTGACCACAACGGCCAGATGGGATTCCATCAACGGGCCAGCAATCAGGTGGTACCGATTCATTGCTGCCTGTTGGCCCATGAACAGCTCAACCAGGTCATAGCCCGCCTGGTCAAATCCGCTTGGCCGCAACAATTGCAACCCCATGTTCAGGCACTGGAATTGCTTCTCTGTCCGACCAGCGGCCAGACCATTGTCGTGCTCGAACCAAGGCGCAGGCGCTCGTCTGCCCCATTGCACATCCCAGCAGACCTTACTTCTTCCCTGGCTGACCAGGTGATTGTTGCCGGCCAGCCATCCGGCCGGGGCCAACACAAAGCAGGGACCGCTGCTCAGCTGGCGCAGTCTTTCACCAACCCGCGGGGGGCCTACCAACTCACCTGGGACCATCGCTGTTTTTTTCAGGTCAACATTGCCCAGACCACCCGACTGGTGCACCAAGTCCTGGCCCTGCTTGCCCCCCGCAACACACCTTGGACCGCCCTGGATCTGTTCTGCGGCATGGGCACCTTTTCCATCCCCCTGGGCCTGGCGGGTGCACGCCTTACCGGGGTGGAGCACAACCGGCACAGTATCCTCTGGGCAGAACGCAACAGCCGCACGGCTGGCTTGCAGGGAACGCGTTTCATAGCCGCTGATGTCGGCTCGCAGCTTACGACTATGGCTGCCCGCCGCGAGACCTTTTCCTGTATTGTGCTCGATCCTCCCCGCCAGGGGCTGGGCAGGGCCGCTGCCCTCCTCCCTCAACTGAAACCAGAGCAGATCATCTACATTTCCTGCGATCCGGCGACCCTGGCCCGCGACCTGCGCCTGATGTGTGCCGGCGGTTATCGGGTCCAACGCGTCATCCCGGTGGACATGTTCCCCCAGACCCATCACATCGAATCCGTCACCCTCCTTGAAAGGAATTGACATCAGTGGCACTGCGCACTATTCTGCCAGTTTATTCGTTGTGCAAGCAATTTTTTCCTGCCCGCCCAAGGGTCCGCTCTTCGAGCCGGACCAGCTGGACGCTCGTCACCCATTACGGAGTTTGGATCCGTGTGGTTGACCATGCTCCGCTATTGCAAGCTCAGGTTCAATTTCTACTTAGACACCCAGATGGAAACAACAAGCAATCTCCTCCAACAACGGCGTGAAAAAGCCGAATCCCTGGCGGCTGCCGGGGTTAAACTGTTCAGCAACACCTTCAAGGATCCCGAGCCCATCACCGCCATCCTCCCCCTGGGGCAGCCCCTGGTCGCCGAGGCCCACGATGACAGCGGCGCTGTCTATCGGGTGGCTGGACGGGTCATGTCCATGCGGAAATTCGGCAAAGCGGCCTTTTTCCATCTCCAGGATGCAGAAGCGCGCATCCAGATCTACGTCCGCCGCGACCTGTTGGGCGAGGAACAGTTCACCCTGTTCAAAAAATGGGATGTGGGCGACATTGTCGGCGTAGAAGGCAAGTTATTCAAGACCAAGACCGGCGAACTGTCCATCGAGGCGGCCAGCCTGCAGATGATCACCAAATCGCTGCGTCCCCTGCCGGAAAAATTCCACGGGCTCACCGATGTTGAAACCCGGTATCGTCAACGCTATCTCGACCTCATCGTCAACCCCGAGGTTCGGGAGCTGTTTCGCAAACGGGTGGAGATCATCCGCCTGATCCGGGAATTTCTCAGCAATCGGGGCTTTATGGAAGTGGAAACACCCATGATGCAGCCGGTCCCCGGTGGCGCGACGGCCAAACCCTTCCGAACCCATCACAACGCTCTGGACACGGATCTGTACCTGCGCATCGCCCCGGAACTCTACCTCAAGCGACTCCTGGTGGGCGGTTTTGAAAAGGTCTTTGAGATTAACCGTAACTTCCGCAACGAGGGTCTGTCCACCCGCCACAACCCCGAGTTTACCATGCTCGAGTTTTACCAGGCCTATGCGACCTACCACGACCTTATGGACCTCACCGAGGAGATGATCTCCTGGCTGGCCGCCGAGGTCACCGGTTCCATGGATCTCACCTATCAGGGAGTGGCCGTCCATATGGCTCCGCCCTGGCAGCGTTATACCATGGAACAGGCACTGGAGGTTATCGGCGGTATCGATTCCGCTGTGCTCCGCGATAACGACGCCATCATGGCCCTGGCCCGTAAACATGGGATCGAATTACAGCCAGAATCCGGTCCGGGCAAGGCCAAAACCGAACTCTTTGAATTGTTGGTTGAAGACAAACTCATTGATCCGACCTTCATTACCTCCTACCCCACCGAGGTCTCCCCCCTGGCCCGGCGCAACGAGGAAGACCCCACGGTCACCGACCGGTTCGAGCTGTTCATCACCGGCCGCGAAATAGCCAATGCCTTCAGCGAGCTCAATGACCCGGTGGATCAGCTGCAGCGCTTCCAGAAACAGATCAGTGAGCGCGGCACCGACGAAGAAATTCACCCGGTCCTGGACCGTGATTATGTGCGCGCCCTGGAATACGGCATGCCGTCAGCAGCCGGTGAAGGTATCGGCATCGACCGGCTGGTTATGCTGCTTACCGATGCGCCTTCGATCCGCGATGTCATTCTTTTTCCTCAACTCAAGCCGGAAAGTGGGGAGTGACCACGCCCAATGGCTGCCTTTGAATGGTTTGTCAGCCTGCGTTACCTGCGGGCCAAACGGAAGCAAAAATTTATTTCCCTTATTACACTGATCGCCATACTCGGGGTGGGGGTGGGGGTGATGGCCCTCATCGTCGTCTTGTCGGTGTTCACCGGTTTTACTGAAGGATTGCGTGACCAGATCATCGGCGTCAATTCCCATGCCATGGTACAGCACCATGGCCAGACCATCGCCAATCCCGAGGTGATCAGTGCCCGGATCGAATCGGTCCGGGGCGTGGTCGCCACCACACCCTATATCTACAGCCAGGCCCTGATCACCTCGGGCAGCAGCTCCACCGGGGTAGTACTGCGGGGCATTGAGACCGCCTCCTCTCGCAAGGTGCTCAACATCGGGGAAAAAATGACCGTCGGCAACCTCGAAGATCTCGATGCCCCCGGTGATGTACCGGCCATTGTCCTTGGTCAGGGGTTAGCTCGGCAATTGCGGGTCGGCCCCGGAGACAGAGTCCGCCTGATCTCGCCCAACGGCACCCTCTCCCCCATGGGCGTACTGCCGAGAATCCGCACCTGTCTGGTCACCGGTATCTTTGAGACCGGCATGAACGAATACGACTCTTCCATGGGATTTATCAACCTGGATACAGCCCGCAGCCTCAATGATCTGCCTCAGGGGGTCCACGGCATCGAAGTCCGGGTGGATGATATCGACCGGGCTGACCGGATCGCCGCCGCCATCCAGGAGGTCTTAGGACCGCAATACTCGGTGCGCGACTGGATGCAACTCAACCAGAACCTGTTCGCCGCTCTCAAGCTCGAAAAACTGGGCATTTTCATCGCGCTCAACCTGATCATCCTGGTGGCGGCCCTCAATATCATCAGCGCCCTGGTCATGGTGGTCATGGAGAAGACCCGGGACATTGCCATCCTCAAGTCCATGGGAGCCACCACCAGATCTATCATGCGGATTTTTTTCTATCAGGGAGCGATTATCGGCATCTCGGGAACCATCCTCGGCGTCACCAGCGGTCTGGGCCTCTGTGCCCTGCTCAAGCGCTACAAGTTTATCGAACTGCCCAGCAATGTATATCCCATGTCCACCATGCCGATCAAGGTGCTGCCACTGGAGGTCACCATCATCGCAGTATCCGCCATTTTCATCACCCTGATCGCCACTCTGTACCCCTCGTGGAAGGCATCCCGGGTCCGACCGGCCGAGGCTCTGAGCTATGAGTGACCTGCCCCTTCTTCGCGCCGAGGCTTTGTGTCGCTCGTACCGCAGTGGGCCGGCGACTATTACCGTGCTCCAGAATGTCGACCTGACCGTCCAGGCCGGTGAGATGGTTGCCATCACCGGCACCTCCGGCTCGGGAAAAACCACCCTGCTGCAGATTCTTGGCACCCTGGACCAACCCGACTCAGGTCGGCTCTTCTTTCGCGAGACCGAACTCACCGGTAAGAGCGAGCCGGACCTGGCCGGCCACCGCAACATTCATATCGGCTTCATTTTTCAGTTCCACCACCTGCTGCCGGAATTCACCGCTCTGGAAAACGTGATGATGCCCGGCCTGATCCATGGCCTGCCCCATGAGCCGCTCAAAGAAAAGGCTACCGACCTCCTTGACCGGGTAGGTCTGGCCGAACGCCTCACCCACCGCAGCGGCGAACTCTCCGGTGGCGAACAGCAGCGGGTCGCCCTGGCCCGGGCTTTGGTCATGGACCCGGACCTGCTATTGGCTGACGAACCCACCGGCAACCTCGACGCCGCCAGTGGCCGGCGCGTTTTCACCCTGTTGCGCCAACTCAGCAGCAGCCTCGACCTGGCCGTTATCATGGTCACCCACAATATGGAACTTGCCCTGTCCATGGACCGCTGTCTCAACCTGGTCGAAGGCACCCTGCGACCAGCTGATACCCATCCAGAACCTGCTGTTTCCTCCTGATTTTTTGGGGACGCCGTCAATTTGTATGCACACTCTTCTGTTGGGGTCCGTTCCTCACCCTGACCGGCTGAGTTCATACATACAGACGTGACCCTGGGGTACGGCACGCCTCCCCAAAAAAACTGTCACACCCTGTAGGACCCTCACTCCAGCGCCACTAAATTCTGTTTGTCAACCATATCAAGATATGCTATTTATTGAGAATATTTACTTTTAGGCAAGTGCCAGTCCTTGCCGGTATCAACCATCACCACCAGGAGATATATATGAAAAGCTTAAAAGGCACCCAGACCGAAAAAAACATCCTCACCGCTTTCAGCGGTGAATCACAGGCCCGCAACCGCTACACCTACTTTGCCAGTCAGGCCAAAAAAGATGGTTTTGTCCAGATCGCTGATATCTTTGAAGAGACCGCCAACCAGGAAAAAGAACACGCCAAACGGCTGTTCAAGCTGCTCGAAGGAGGCGAGGTGGAAATCAGTGCCACCTTTCCCGCCGGAATCATCGGCACTACGGTCGAAAACCTGACTGAAGCTGCCGGCGGTGAAAATTACGAACATACCACCATGTACCCCGAGTTTGCCAGAACTGCCCAAAAGGAAGGGTTTGCCGACATCGCCGCCATTTTCACGGCCATTGCCGTTGCGGAAAAACAGCATGAAAAACGCTACCTGGACCTCAAAGCCAACATCCTTGCCGACCGGGTCTTCAAACGAGAGCAAAAAGTCACCTGGCGCTGTCGTAACTGCGGCTACCTCCATGACGATACGGTAGCCCCGGAAAAATGTCCGGCCTGCGATCACCCCATAGCCCATTTTGAATTGCTTGGTGAGAACTACTAAGCGCCCTGCCCCCCGGCACTCAACGTGCCGGGGCGTATCTCTG
>SKJK01000148.1 GCA_007121995.1 Desulfobulbaceae bacterium | reverse complement strand
GGTTGGAGGACCAGGCAGTGGCAAAATTGAGTCGGGGGCCGACCTCGACCACCCGGTTGCCGGTGAGTTGCGGTTCGAAAGTAACGGTCTCAAGAAGAAAGCCGTCGGCCAGGATCAGGCGCAATCGCTCCAGTTCCAGCGGTTCCAGCGGACGACTGGATGCAACGTTGAAACAGTAGGCAAGGTTTGCGGTGAGCTGACGGTGGAGTTGGGTGACAAGAGCAGCCATGAGGAGGCACATCCTTTGGTTCTAGGGATTGAGAAGGGTACCGACCGTGGTCAGGCATTGGTACGGCAAGAAGAGGCAAGCATACAGGTCCATGCCGGCAAATCTATCATGAACCATTGTTTTTTTCCGCCCCAAAGTTGGCATTATTGTCCCTCTTTTTTGGCTTTACCCGGTAGGCCAGGGAAAGC
The DNA here is from genome assembly GCA_007121995.1 of Desulfobulbaceae bacterium. Taxonomy (GTDB): domain Bacteria; phylum Desulfobacterota; class Desulfobulbia; order Desulfobulbales; family Desulfobulbaceae; genus Desulfobulbus. Next base: position 5,036 of record SKJK01000148.1, on the reverse strand, counting down.
CACCACTGAAAAAGGCAGCATGGTTGGAGGTAAACAGTGGCGGGTCGCGGCGGAGGATGGTACCGATCGCCCGGTGTCGGGTGAATTCCCGGTCAAGAAAAGTCCGGGTCGCACGTCGGTCCCAGCCTTGGGGATGGATAAAATCCTGGTAGAGTGAGAGGTCACCCTGGGAAAATGTCGATCCCGGTATTTGTTCAGCCTCCTTGCTGCTACGCGGCATATTGAATATAGCCAGATTGAGGAAGGTGATGACTTGGTGATGCTGAAGGGTGAAGGCGAGAGTTTGTCTGGCTTCGTGAATCGACTCCGCCGGGGTGCCGAAGAGCAGGTAGACATAGGTGGCGATGCCGGCTTGGTGCAGGGCGTCCAGGACTCTGGTCACCAAGTTCAGGTGGATACCTTTGTCCATGGTATCAAGGACTTTCTGGCTGCCCGATTCCAGCCCGAGTTTGAGCAGGACACAGCCGGACAGCCGTAATGTCCGGCAGTAGTCCACGTCGGCCAGCTGTTCATGGACACGGACAAAGCCATACCAGGGGATATCGGGTGGGTGGTTGCCCAGGGTCTGTAACAGAGCCGGACTGAGAGCGTTATCCAGCAGGTGGAGGAGCATCGGGCGAGACCGGTCGCGCAACCGGCGGAGATGGGACAGAACCGTGAACGGTGCCGTCGCGTGGTAGCGGCTCTGTTCTGCGTTCTCCGGACAAAAGGTGCAACGGTTCCAGTAACAGCCACGCGAAGCGGCATAGGGCAGGATCAGGCCGGGGGCGAAGTAGTCGGCCAGCGGGAGATCCGTATAGTCCGGTATCGGTTCATCGACCGGGTTGTTGATGCCCAGCAGTCGCAGCAGCGGCCCTTCCCCTGGGCCGGCAATGCAATGGTCAACCAGACCGACAAAGGGATGGTGCCCATCCCGGCGGCGCATCCACGAGGTGATGAGACCACCGCCGAGGATCAGAGTCAGATGGGGAAAGGTGCTTCGCAGGTACCCCAAAAGGGCAAACGCGGGGAGTGCCTGACTGATAAAGGAGAGTGAGATACCAATCAGTCGGTGGTTTTCGGTTGCCAGCAGGGCCGGGAGCCGCTTGCGAAACCAGGGAGTATATATGCTCTGTTCGAATTGTTCCGCTGCCCTGAGCAGGTCACGACTGTTGAGCGCATTGGCATGAGCGTCCTGATAATTGGCAAGACTGATGCTGAGTTCCGGGTGGCTGCGGGTTGCCAACACCAGAACCCGATTGATGTCGCGGACCGCTCGCTGATATCGATCCTTGTGCCGATACAGGGTCGGATCACGCAGGGCGGCGAGATTGGCGTGACGATGCCGCAGGGCCCGGCTTGACCAGGTGTCGTCTGGATTATCTGCCTGATCGAGCAGGAACAACAACCCTTCCAGGTTGGCGTCCAGCAGGGTGCAGGGAATTCCATGGCGGCGAAGAGTGCCGGCAAGCACGGCTATGCCGGCGGGCGGTGCATCCGGTTTGGCCACGGGCGGGGCAATCAGCAGCATCGTGGTCCGTGCACAGGTACAGTCAATACCGATGCCAATGACTCGTCCGCACCGGCGCGATCACACCGACTCTCTGGTTTTGTGAAAGACGATCTCAGGAAAAAGTTCCTGGGTGTGGGCCAGACGCCAGCTGCCTTCAGCCAGGTATGAGAGATGGCCTTCGGCGTCCAGGGCCAGGTTAAACTGGTATTTTTTCTCGAATTCCCGCAAATGCTGTTTGTTGTCACTGCTCACCCAGCGGGCCAGGGAATAGTTAAGCGGTTCGTAGGTGGCGTCGACCCCGTATTCATCCTTGAGTCGGGTCATGGTGACCTCGAACTGGAGGACACCCACTGCGCCGAGGATGTACTCGTTGCCGACAATCGGCCGGAACACCTGAATCGCGCCTTCTTCGGCCATCTGTAACAGGCCTTTTTGCAGTTGCTTCATTTTCAGGGGATTGCGCAGGACCACCCGCCGAAAATGCTCCGGGGCAAAGTTGGGAATTCCGGTGAACTTGAGTTCTTCTTTGTCGGTGAAGGTATCGCCAATTTTGATGGTGCCGTGATTATGGATGCCGATGATGTCGCCGGGATAGGCCTCGTCGACATGGGCGCGGCTCTGGGCCATAAAGACCGTGGCGTTGCTCAGGTTGATTTCCTTACCGAGCCGATGATGCATCACCTTCATGCCTCGGGTGAAGGTTCCGGAGCAGATGCGGAAAAAAGCGATCCGGTCCCGGTGGGCTGGGTCCATATTGGCCTGGATTTTAAAGGTGAAGCCACTGAAGGTCTCTTCCTCGGGTTCGACCATGCGGGTCAGGGTCGCCCTCGGGCCTGGAGCGGGAGAGAGTTCGACAAAGGCATCGAGCATTTCCTGGACCCCGAAGTTGTTGATGGCGCTGCCGAAAAAAACCGGTGTCTGGCCGGCCTTGAGATAATGCTCGTAGGCGAACGGATTGGCGGCTCCCTCGAGGAGGTCGATGTCTTCACGGAGTTTGTCGGCGGCAAAGGCACCGAGCAATTGCTCCAATTTGGGATCACTGAGGTCCTTGACCACGAGGCAATCTTCCGGGCGGGTGGCCTGACTGGGCGTGAACAGGGTAATCTGCCGCCGGTGCAGATCGTAGACACCCTTGAAGCCTTTGCCCATGCCGATGGGCCAGGAGAGCGGTGCGCACTCGATCTGCAGTTTCTCTTCGATGTCGGCGAGAATGTCCAGGGGCTCAAGGCCTTCGCGGTCCAGTTTGTTGATGAAGGTGATAATCGGTGTGTTGCGCATCCGGCAGACCTCCATCAGCTTGGTGGTCTGGGCCTCGACGCCCTTGGCACTGTCAATGACCATCAGGGCGGAGTCCACCGCGGTGAGAACACGATAGGTGTCTTCGGAGAAGTCCTGGTGACCAGGGGTGTCCAGGAGATTGATCTCATAATCCCGGTAATTGAATTTCATCACTGAGGTGGTTACCGAAATACCGCGTTCCTTTTCGATTGCCATCCAGTCACTGGTGGCATGCACCGCTGTTTTGCGAGATTTGACCGCCCCAGCCAACTTGATTGCGCCCCCGAAGAGCAACAACTTTTCGGTCAGGGTGGTTTTACCGGCATCCGGGTGGCTGATAATGCCAAAGGTTCTGCGTTTCTCTATTTCCTTGCGTCGTTGACTACTCACGATTTATTGTATCCGTCTGTTGCTTGTTGGGGGGTTGTTTCGGGGATGGGACGAGTGAGGAGAAAGATCAAACTCGAGAATAACTAGTAATTATACTCCGAAGGACCCATTTTGTCCAATCTTCATTCTTTCCTCAGGGGCTGGGGCGACTGTTAACCAGGAGAGAACATCATGAATACAACACTACTGTTTCTACACGGACTCGATTCATCGGCCCAGGGCACCAAGGGACGATGGTTTGCCCGCCATTTTCCGGCCATGCTGCGCCGGGACTACCATGGCGATCTTACCGCGCGGCTGGAGCAGTTGGCAAAGCAATGCCGGGGGCTGTCCCCCCTGATCCTGGTGGGCTCCAGCTTTGGCGGGCTCATGGCCACCATCCACTGTTGCCGGCAACCGTGGCAATGCCATCGATTGATTTTGCTGGCCCCGGCTCTCAATTTTGCTGAATTTGTTCCTCCCGCGGTCAAGATCACCACCCCGACCCGAATCATCATCGGTAAGCACGATACGGTCACGCCTCCGGACCTGGTGTTGCCCCTGGCGGAACAAACCTTTGCCGCTCTTATCATTACCCTGGTTGACGATGATCACATGCTGGCAACCGTCTTTCCGCAACTGGACTGGCACGAGATGCTGGCCTGATACCTTGATTTCGTCAAACAGTTCGAGTCATATATCCTGGTCATTGTCCTCGAGTACAAACAAGCCTGCCTTGATCTCCTGATCGATTTCCACCATGGCCCGTTTCATCTGTTTAAGTGCCTGACGAATACGGTTTTCGTTTTCCACCAGGGCCAGGCGGAGAAAGTCGTTGCCTTCCTCCCCAAACCCGGCTCCGGGAGCCAGGGCCACGTTGGCTCGGTTCATCATTTCGACGGAAAAGCGGATCGACCCCATACGCACATACGGTTCAGGAATTTTCACCCAGAGAAACATCCCGGCCTTGGGTTTTTCCACTTCCCAGCCCATACGAACAAGGCCTTCGCACAGTACGTCCCGGCGTTTCTGATAAATGGCGACCTGTTCGACAATGATGTCGTCACAATCACGCATGGCGACAATGCCAGCCACCTGAATGGCCGAGAAAATACCGTAATCGTAATACCCCTTGATGCTGGCCAGCCCTTTGATGATCTCCCTGTTGCCGACGCAATAGCCCAGTCGCCAGCCTGCCATGTTGTAGGACTTGGAAAATGAACCGAATTCAACGCCCACATCCATGGCCCCGGGGATCTCCAGGAAGGAAGGGGCTACATATCCGTCATAGGTGATCTGGCCGTAGGCAAAATCGTTGATCACCATGAAATTGAATCGTTTTGCCAGGGCGACGATTTCCTGGAAAAATTCCCGTGAGGCCAGGGTACCGGTGGGATTGTGAGGGTAGTTCAGCATCACCAGTTTGGGGTGGGGGTACAGCGATTTACACATTTCTCTGACCTGGCGTAGAAAATCTTCTTCCGAGCCCAGGGGAAAACGGAGGACACTGGCCCCGGCGATCACCGCGGCGTAGACATGGATAGGAAAAGCCGGTGAAGGCACCAGCGCCGTATCGCCGGGCCCGAGTAGGGCCAGGCAGAGGTGAGAAATGCCCTCTTTGGAACCAATGGTGCAGATGACATCGTCTTCGCCATTCAGTTCGACAGCATATTTGCGCTTATAATAGAGGGCGATTTCACGTTTCAGATTCTTCATTCCTCCAGCGGCCGGGTAACGGTGGGTTTTGGGATCCACCGCCACTTCACAGAGTTTTTCCGTCACCCTGTCCGGAGTCGGGTCCATGGGGTTGCCCATGCCGAGATCGATGACATCGATTCCCTGCCATCGTTTTTCCATTTTGATTTTATTGATCATGCCGAAGAGATACGGCGGCAGC
>SKJK01000020.1 GCA_007121995.1 Desulfobulbaceae bacterium | reverse complement strand
CATAACAATTTCCTTGGCATAACATCGGGATTACTCCATTTACGGCTCCAAGATTCGCCTGCATCTGTTTTCTGATCGGCTGGAAATCTTTTCCCCCGGTTCGATCCCCAACACCATGACCATTGAGAGCATTTCGGAGCGGCAATCGGCCCGGAACGAATTGATCACTTCCTTGCTGGCTCGTTGCCCGATGAATGTGGATGCCATCGGCAGTCAGCGGAATTTCATTATGGATAAGCGCGGCGAAGGTGTGCCGATCATTATCACGGAAAGTGAGAAGCTGTCGGGTAGGAAACCGGTTTACAGGCTTCTTGATGATTCTGAGCTGATGCTGACGATTTTTGCCGCGCAACCACCCCATGGCGAGGATTGATTGTACGGATGGAATCCCCCTGGCAATACAGCACCGTTCATAACGGCACCTGCAAGGTCATCGAAGAACAGATCTTGAGGGGGCAAACGGTGTGCCGCGTCTGGTTGCCGAACCAGGACGTAAAAAAACAGGACTGAGGACTGAGCGATGAGGACTGAGTAAAAAGAGGAAGAACAAATGAGCAAAGTAGAGCGATTCGATGATTTAATCGCTTGGCAAAAGGCCAGGGAGCTGACGAAGCGGATTTATGAGGTCACCCGGCAAGGCGACTTTGCCAAAGATTTCGGACTCAAGGATCAGATCCAGAGAGCTGCCGTTTCCATCATGTCCAACATCGCCGAGGGCTTCGAGCGTGGAGGGCGTGCCGAATTCCATCAGTTTCTTTCCACAGCAAAGGCCTCGTGCGCGGAGGTTCGATCTCAGCTCTATGTGGCGTTAGATACCGGGTATCTCTCCCAATCTGCATTTGATCAACTTCAGTCACTCGCTGAGGAAGTCGGTAAAATTCTTGGTGGCCTTCGAGCTTCAGTCCAAAAACAGCGTGACCAAGAAAAAGGATTGAGGTGAAAGTGCTGAGGACTGAGATAAACGCAGGCGAATTCTACTATTCGAAGAGTTTTCGATCGGCCGCGAAGGTGATTGAGATCGGCACGCTTTGGGGGAGTAATTACGCCCGTGTTTTGCTACCCAACTCTGATTCTGCATTCCAGGTTCCGCGTTGATAACCTGGGAAATCAGATGATGCGATGTTTTATGTGATCTGTTTTAATATCAGTGACGATCGGGTCCGTTATCGGGTGGTGAAAGCTCTCAAAGGGCATGGCCGGTGGGTGCAGAAATCTGTTTTTGAATGCCCGGATCTCAATGAGCACCGTTTGCTGCAACTCCAGCAGAAACTGGAACAACTCATCGACCACGGCTCTGATTCGATCCGTTATTTCCGGCTGTGCCGGGCTTGTGTGGCCGAGATCGAGTGGACCGGTCCGGGTGAGAAACCAGCTGGGGACCGGTATATGATTGTATGACAGATCAGACCCCTTGGAGAGGATAAAATGGCAGCAGCCAATACTACCTGATGATCGTCAAGGGTATCTTTGGTCACACCTTGAAAGATATCGCCGATATTGTGGGTATCCATTATATTGACATCGGCAAGGTAGTGGCTGCCACGAGGATATAAGTGATATTTCAAGACCTGACCCCAGAGCTAACCCCAGAGCTTATCGAATTGCTGGCTCCGGCAAAAAACCTCTCCTGCGGCATTGCGGCGGTCAACCATGGCGCTGATGCGGTCTATATCGGCGGGCCGCTGTTCAGTGCCCGGGCGGCGGCCACCAACAGCCTGGCCGATATCGAGCGTCTGGTAGCCCATGCCCATACCTTCCGAGCCAAGGTGTATGTGGCCTTGAACACGCTTCTCGAAGACGACGAGCTGGATCGGGCCGTCGCGCTCTGCCACCAGTTGTACGAGCTTGGGGCTGATGCGCTCATCATCCAGGATGTCGGCCTGCTGGAATGCGACCTGCCGCCGATTCCCCTCCATGCCTCCACCCAGATGAACAATCGGACCGTGGAGAAGGTGCGCTTTCTGGAGCAGGTGGGGTTCGCCCAGGTGGTACTTGCCCGGGAACTGAACCTGGCGGAAATCAGGGCAATCCGTAATGCCACCATGGTGCCGCTGGAGTTTTTCGTTCACGGTGCCCTCTGTGTTGCCTACAGCGGCCAGTGCTTTTTCAGTGAAGTGATGGCCGACAGGAGCGCCAACCGGGGCCAATGTGCCCAGTTCTGCCGGCACAGTTTCGACCTCAGGGACCTGGAAGGCCGACTGGTGGCCGCGGACCGCTTTCTGCTCAGCTTGCAGGACCTGGATCTGTCCGCCCATCTTGCCGCCCTCATCGATGCCGGTATCTGTTCATTCAAGATCGAAGGACGGCTGAAGGATGAAAACTACGTCAAAAACGTCACCGCCGCCTACCGGCTGGCCCTGGATGCCATTCTCGAAGCACGCACCGATCTGGCTCCCGCCTCGTCCGGCCGCTGCCGATTCGGCTTTACTCCGGATCCGTCCCGGTCTTTCAGCCGGGGTGCCACTGATTTTTTTGTCACCGGTCACAGCGGCGCAGTGGCCGAGACCCGCACCCCGAAATCCATGGGCAAGCATATCGGCCGGGTTGTCGCCATCGGGCCGAAAACCTTCACTCTTTGCGGAGAGGAACCTGTCAACAACGGCGATGGCCTCTGTTTCTTCACCCGCGACCAGACCCTTGTCGGCCTGCGGGTGAACCGGGCCGAGGGACGGATCATTCATGCCAAGGATGACATCATCGCCCTGGGGCTGACCGTGGCAACGGACATCTTCCGCAATGTGGACGTCGCTTTCAATAAACTCCTGGAACGCAGCAGCCAATGCCGCACCATTGCTCTGAGCATGACTCTGGGCGAGCACGACGGTGGTCTGCAACTCACCCTTCTCGACGAGGACAACATACGCTCAACGACAACGGTTGTCGTCGCCAGGGAAGAGGCGACCAGGGCAGGATCGATCGTGTCCCTGGCGCAACGCCAGTTGAGCAAAAGCGGTGGCACCATCTTTTCGGTCCGCGATGTGGTCGTGACCCTTCCCCCTGATCTCTTTGTTGCCGCCTCCGTGTTCAACGATCTGCGTCGCAGGGCTTTTGCCGCCCACCAGGCGGTGCGGCTTGCATCCTTCCCGAGGGACATTCGTCCTTTTGTTCCCACGGAGGTACCCTGGCCGGCAGCGACAGTTGATTATCGCGACCAGATCACCAATAGCAGAGCACTGGCCTTTTACCGCCGCCATGGCGTGACAGCCATCGATCCGTCGCGCCTGCGGGCTGGTACCGTGGAGGAGTGTGCCCTGATGACCAGCAGATACTGCCTCAGGCGACAGTTGGGGCTGTGCGGGGGGAGGCATGGTGGGCAACCGTCCGCCGACCCGCTTGTGCTTGCCGACCGGACGGGCAGTTATCTGGTACGGTTCGACTGCGACCGTTGCGAAATGACGGTGACAAAAAAGGAAAAAAAGTGAGGTAATGGCCCGTACCGTACCGGTGAGAAAGAGCGGATCAGGTCCGCTCGTTGAGCCACTTCCGGACCAGATCGAACTCGGCGATGAACCGTGCCAGAGCCTTGCCGCGGTGGCTGAAAGCCCCTTTTTCCTCCAGGGGGATTTGGGCCAGGGTTCTGTTCACCTCTGGGAGGAGAAACAGGGGATCGTAACCAAACCCGCTTGTGCCTCGAAACTCGGTGATTATTTCGCCATCGCATCGACCTTCCCAGCTCAAGACCTCGCCATCCGGGACCGCCAGGACGAGAACGCAGGCGAAATGGGCAGCCCGGTTTGTTGCTGTGGCCATTTCCCGGAGCAGTTTATCGCAATTTTCCCTGTCGGTTGCCTTTGGCCCGGCATAGCGGGCGGTGTGAACGCCCGGCCGACCGTGCAACGCCTCTACCACCAGGCCGGTATCGTCGGCCAGGCAGGGCTGACCCAGTAAGCGGGCGTAGTGCACTGCCTTGCTACGGGCATTGGCCAGGAAGGTTGTTCCGTCTTCCACAGGTTCCGTCATGGGGGCGAACTCGGTCAGGGTGCGTAATACAACCGGGATGTCTTTGAGTATTTCTTTGATTTCGGATGCTTTTTTCCTGTTTCCGGTCGCAAGTACGAGAAGAGTGTTCATGGTGCATCTCCTTGGATCGGATTATCAATCTTGCGACAACGACAACGAGTACATAGCCACCGGCAAGGCCGGCGGCTATAAATTTTTTAATCCGCAATCAGCACCATATCCACTCTTCAATGGACTTTATGGAGGCTGTTATAAGGATTAACGTGGATCAACACCTCTTCCACTTCCGGATGCTGGGCGATGATGATTTGTTTTGCCTGATTGGCTAACTGGTGACCCTGTTCGACAGTGATGTCCCGAGGTACACTGATTTTCATATCAATGTACACAACTGGGCCGTGCAGACGGCCTTTTACTTCCTGTACTTCCATGATGCCAGGGATTGCTGCCGTTGTTTTTTCGATATCAATCATCATTTCCTGTTTAGGAGCCTGATCCATTAAGTCTTTGATCGCTGACCAGTAGATGCCCACTGCTGCCCAGGCAATCATCAGGGCCACGATGATGCCGGCAACGGGATCAAGGAACGGGTAACCAAGCAAGGCGCCACCGATACCGGCCAGGGCGGCGATGGAGGAGAGGGCATCGGTGCGGTGGTGCCAGGCATCCGCCTTGACTGCGACACTGTTGATCCGTCTTCCCACCCGGATGGTGTAGTGATACATACCTTCCTTGACCACAATCGAGACGGCTGCTGCCCAGAGAGCGGCAGTGGTGGGGATGTTGATCTGCCCTTTCAGGATGACCTGATAAGCGGTCCAGGCAATGCCGGCCGCCGCCGCCATGAGCATGATGGCTACAATTTTGGCGGCAATCGACTCAGCCTTGGCATGACCGTAATGATGGTTGGCATCCGCCGGCAGTTGCGAGTATTTCAGGCCGCCGAGGACCACCAGGGAACTCATGACATCGGACAGGGAGTGAAAAGCGTCGGCAATCAAGGCGATACTGCCGGAAACAATCCCGACAACTCCCTTGAACAGGGTCAGCAGCACATTGCCGATGATGCCCACCCAGGTGGCCAGTCTGCCGGCCCGGTATCGTTGTGCTTTATCGTTATCAGGCTGTTGCATTTTTTGTCTATCGACTCAGCAAGAACTGCCTGCCCAGGCAGGTCGCGGTGCCGGGTGCAGTGTTGCTTCAGTTGTTGGCAGGTTCCTGCTCCAGGATGTCCTGGGCCCATGACATGGCCGCCATGCTTTGCGGGAACCCGATGGTTGACACCAGCAGCAGCAGGGTGTGGGTGATTTCTTTGGGTTGTGCCCCGGCCTGTAGTGCCCGGCGGGTGTGTGATTTGACCGAGCCTTCCGACTGATTGGCTGCCGCTGCCGCCAACTGGATCAACTGGGTGGTCTTCTCGTCAAGGGGACCGGTGGTGCGCAGGGTGGTACCGAGGTGTTCGACAGCATTGAAAACCTCTGGAAATTGCTTGCGTATT